>NZ_JBEOWM010000019.1:87919-128016 GCF_040296045.1 Streptomyces sp. NPDC002490
GACGCCTCCCGCCGGGGCCCCGGCCCCCCGCCGCCCGGGGGGCGGCGGGGGCCGGAGGCCTTCAGCGTTCGGAGCCGCGGGGGGACACCCAGGCGTAGCGGTGCTCGGGCCGGCCCGTGTCCCCGTACCGCAGGGTCAGCTGGAGCCGGCCGGCCTGCTCCAGGTGGCGCAGGTAACGCTGGGCGGTGGACCGGCTGAGTCCGGTCTGGGCGGCCACCTCGTGCGCGGAGAGCGGCTGTGCGGCGCGGTGCAGCACCCCGCATATCAGGTCGGTCGTCGGCACCGAGTGCCCGCTCGGCAAGCCCTGGGGCGGCGTCGCGGAGGTGGTGCGCAGGGCGCCGAAGATCCGGTCCACCTGTTCCTGGCCGGCCATTCCGCTGCCGCCGACGCGGTCCACCGTGCGGCGTAGGGCCGCGTACGCCTCCAGGCGACTGCGCAGCGCGTCGAAGGTGAAGGGCTTCACCAAGTAGTGCAGGGCGCCCAGACGCATGGCGTCCTGCACGGTGGTGACGTCGCTCGCGGCCGTGATCATGATCACATCGGTGCGGTGGCCGAGTTGACGCATGTGCTGGACGAGGGAGAGTCCGGTCCGGTCGGGCAGGTAGTGGTCGAGCAGGACGAGGTCGATCTCCTCCCGCGCCACGGCGGCGAGGGCCTGGGAGGCGTCGTGGGCGCGACCGACCACGCGGAACCCCGGGACCTTGGCCACGTAGCGGGCGTTGATCTCTGCGACGCGGAAGTCGTCGTCCACGACCAGGACGTCAATCATCGACCGGGCCTTTCTGGTTAAGCCCACGGTGAGGCTTCGTTGTTCTAGCGCGCGCAAAACGAGCACAACAGGGTTTTGCAATCAGAAGATGGGCCAGCGCGCACAAGGATCGCACTGCGGCGCACATCCCACTTAGCGTGCCGGCCCATGAGCACAGATAACCAGTCCGCGGGCGGTCGGTGACCCGCCCGCGGCGGTTCGGCACCGTGCACTGAGCCGGTCCACCGAACCGTACGGGAACGCCCCTCCCGGACGGCGCACCCCGCCCGAGCCGCCCACCGCCTCCCGCCCCGCCGCCACGGACCCCCACCAGAACCCCTGTACGCCCCGCTGAAGGCCCGGCGGCCCCTCCCGCTCCCCCGGGGCGGGTCGCCGCACCCCCGGCCCCTGACGCGCCCTTCGGGGCCGTCGGGAAGAGACCCCCACGAGGACGTGATGCACATGCGGGACAGCGGTAGGTGGGTGTCGGCCGTCGGCGCGGGGGCGATGGCGCTGGGCGCGCTGGTGGGACTGTCCCTGGTGAGCGGGGGGCCGGGCGGTGACGGCCCCGGGGTGGAGAACGTCCCGTCCCGCACCGAGACGACGGTCAACGAGGCCGAGGACGGCAACCCGCCGGCCGGGCACCGCCCGGAGCGCGCCCTGTCCGGCGAGTTCCGCACCGCCACGGCGGCGGCCCTCCGACCGGCCGCCGCCCCCGGCGGCGGGTGAACCCCCACCACCCGCCGCCGGGGCCGTCACCGACCGCGCTGCCGCCCCGCCGGGCCCGGCCGGACCGGAGCCCCGCAGAACCGCACACAGACCAAGGGCTGCCCCCGGCCCTTCCAGGTGAGCCCCCGCGCACTTCCCCCGCCGCGCGGGGGCTCACGCACGCGTGACCCAGGCGTAGCGGTGCTCGGGGCGCCCCGTCTCCCCGTACTTGAGGCTCAGCCGCACCCGCCCCGCCCGCTCCAGCAGCTTCAGGTAGCGCTGTGCCGTCTGCCGGCTCAACCGGGTGCGGTCCGCCAACTCCTGGGCGGATACCGGGCCCTCGGCGGACAGCAGCGCCTTGCGCACCAACTCGGCCGTGGTGGGGGAGTGGCCCTTGGGCAGGGCGGGCTCCCCCCGCACCGCGAGCGCGCCGAAGATCCGGTCGACCTCCGCCTGCTCGGCCTCGCCGCCGCCGCGCAGGGTGAGCTGGAGCGCCGCGTAGGCCTCCAGCTTGCTCCGCAGTCCGGAGAACGCGAACGGCTTCACCAGGTACTGGAGCGCGCCGAGGCGCATCGCGGCCTGGACGGTGCCCACGTCCCGGGCGGCCGTCACCATGATCACGTCGGTCTGGTGGCCGCGCTCGCGCAGCCGGCGCACCACGTCGAGGCCGGTCTCGTCGGGGAGGTAGTGGTCGAGCAGGACGAGGTCGACCTTGCCGTGTTCCACCTGCTCCAGGGCCTCGGCCGCGTTGTACGCCTTGGCCGCCACGCGGAAGCCGGTGATCTTCTCGACGTACGCCGCGTTCACGTCCGCCACGCGGACGTCGTCGTCGACGACCAGGACCTCGATCACCGGGCCTCCTCGGTGTTCGTCAGTTGGTTCGCCAGTTCCTCGCCGGTCAGCGCCTCCGGCAGCCGCACGGTGAACTCCGCGCCGCCGTCCGGGGACTCGCCCACCTCCGCGCCCCCGCCCTCGCGCTCGGCCAGCCGGCGCACCAGCGCCAGACCGATGCCGCGCTTGCCGCGCGCCGGGACCTTCTTGGTGGTCCACCCCTCCAGGAAGATGGTCTCCCGCTGCTCCGGCGGCACCCCGGGGCCGCTGTCCCGCACCCGCAGCACCGCGGTGCGTCCCTCGGCCCGCAGTTCGACCACCACCCGGGCGTCCGGCGACCCCGAGGAGGCGTCCAGGGCGTTGTCCACGAGGTTGCCGACGATGGTGACCAGCCCGCGCGGATCGACCAGCAGGTCGGGGAGGTAGCTGTCCGGGGAGACGGCGAGCGAGACGCCGCGCTCGGCCGCGACCGTCGCCTTGCCGACGAGGAGGGCGGCGAGCAACGGGTCGTGGATCTTCTCGGTGATCTGCTCCGCGGTGACCCGGTGGGCGCCCGCGACCTCGCCGACGAACTCGACGGCCTCCTGGTACATCTCCAGCTCCAGCAGGCCGAGCAGGGTGTGCATCCGGTTCGCGTGCTCGTGGTCCTGCGCCCGCAGGGCGTCGATCAGACCGCGCGTGGAGTCCAGCTCCCGGCCCAGTTGCTCCAGTTCGGTGCGGTCCCGGAGGGTGGCGACGGCGCCCCCGTCGTCGGTGGGCATCCGGTTCGCGATCAGCACCCGCAGCCCCCGGACCGTGACCAGGTCGGTGCCGGTGACCCGGCCGGCCAGGACGTCGGTGGTGCGGCCCGGTCCCAACGCCGCGTCCAAGGACCGGCCCACCGCGCTGGTGCCGAGGTTCAGCAGCCGGCTGGCCTCGTCGTTCAGCAGCCGGATGCGGCCGTTGCGGTCGAGCGCCACCACGCCCTCGCGGATGCCGTGCAGCATGGCCTCGCGCTCGGCCAGCAGCGCGGAGATGTCGGAGAAGGCGAGGTCCCGGGTCTGCCGCTGCACCCGGCGGGAGATCAGGTACGCGGCGAGCGCGCCCACGGCCATCGCCCCGCCCGCGTAGGCCAGCAGGCTGGGGATGGTGTGGATGAGCCGGGCGCGCACGCTGTCGTACTCGATGCCGACCGACACCGCGCCGATGATCGTGCCGTGGGCGTCGCGCAACGGCACCTTCCCGCGGGCGGAGCGCCCGAGGGTGCCGTTGTCGATCTCCATGATCTCGTCGCCCGACAGCGGGACGCTGGGGTCCGTGGAGACCACCTGGCCGATCTGGCGAGGGTCGGTGTGCGACCAGCGCACCCCGTCCGTGTTCATGATGACGATGTACTCGGCACCGCTGGCCCGCCGGATGCGCTCCGCGACGTCCTGGACCGGCCCGCCGGGGGTCGGGACGGACGCCGTCATGTCCCGGGCGATCTGGGGCTGTGCGGCGGTCGTCTGGGCGATGGACAGGGCGCGGCGCATCGCCTGGTCGTCGAGCTGGTCGCTGAGCGGCGCCAGGAACAGCCCCGTGGCCAGCACGGCGACGCCGGCGGCGATCGCCAGCTGCATCAGGAGCACCTGCGAGAACACCCGCCGGGGCAGGCCGAGCCGCAGGCGGCGCGTGGGGGGAGACGAGCTCATGTGTACGAACGGTACGGGGCCCGGGGGCCTCGGCCGTAGTCCCTGTGGTGGGGATCTCGTGACGGCGAACGGGGAATGACGCTCCGTGCCGGAGGGGTCACGCCCCCGACGGCACGGGCCCTCCGGCGACGGCACGGACGGCGATCACGTCCATACGCGCCGGGGTCGCCGCGGACCCGCCGCAACTCTCCGGCCGGGGCGGCAGCGAGGCGCCCCGGGCGACCGTCACCCGCCAACTCCGCCCGTCGACGTGGGACACGGTCACCTCCCAGCGGGGCGCCTCCCCTTCGGTCCGCACCACCTCCAGGACGTCCGCGGCCTCCTCCCGCACCGCTCGGCGCACCGCCAACTCGGCGGCCTGGCCGGGTCGCTCCCACGCCGAACCGCCTCGACAGCCCTCAGTGACGATCCGCCCCCGCTCGACCGCCGTCAGGACCTCCTTCAACAGCGGTGCGTCCGCCCGGCCGTACGCGTATCCGTACGGCAGGACCAGGGCCGTCGGCGAGAAGCGGTGCCCCCCGAGGTGGGTGACCTCCCAGACGCCCGGGGTGCCGGAGGCGGCCAGTTCGTGCGCGAGCGGTCGGCCGCGCAGCGCGCAACAGCGGTCGCGCTTGCCGTTGGTGCACACCAGCACCAGCGGGGCGCCCCGGTGCGCGCCGGCACCGGTGTGCAGGTCGAACCCGTGCGGGTCGCCGGCGCCGAGCGCCGTGAAGTCGAGGTCGAGCAGCCGGGCCGGGTCGCCGTCCGGGGCCTCCCGCACCCAGCCGGCACCGGGCACGGTGTGCGCGGCGTACATCCGGCGCCGCCCCGCCCGGTGCCGGTCGGCGTGCCGCCCCGGCCGGCGGATCAGGGCGACCCGCACTCCGGTGCCGCGGGCGGCGGCCTCCAGCGCCCCGCCGATCCCGGGGTCCAGACGGCTCTGGGTGAGGGCCTTGGCCCCCCACGGGCCGGGCTGCTCGATCAGCAGCCAGGTCCGGGCGGTGGCCGCGGTTCCGGCCAGGGGCTCGCCGAAGCCCTGCGAGGCACTCGTGCACGTACTCACGCAGGCGAGCCTAACCCGATGTACCGGAACTCCCCGTTCCGCAGGGTTGTCGCGGCGGTCGGAGCCCCCGTCGGACCCTCGTATCCTGGTCCCCGGCCCACCCCTCCGGGCGCGGGCCGGGACGGTCCAGCCCAGGGGAGAGGTCGCGCCGTGGCGCAGCAGCAGGTTCCGGTCGTCGTGCTCGCGGGTTTCCTCGGCGCCGGGAAGACCACCGTGCTCAACCACCTGCTGCACAGCAGCCGGGGGAGCCGGATCGGGGCGATCGTCAACGACTTCGGGTCCATCGAGATCGACGCCATGGCGGTCGCCGGCCAACTCGGCGACTCCACCGTCTCCCTGGGCAACGGCTGTCTGTGCTGCGCCGTCGACGCCGGCGAACTGGACACCTACCTCGACCGGCTGACCCGTCCCGAGACACGGATCGACCTCGTCGTCATCGAGGCCAGCGGACTCGCCGAACCGCAGGAGCTGGTCCGCATGCTCCTGGCGAGCGAGAACCCGCACATCGTGTACGGGGGCCTGGTGGAGGTCGTCGACGCCGTCGAGTTCGACGCCACCCGCCTGCGTCACCCCGAGGTGGACCGGCACCTGGGCATCGCCGACCTGGTGGTGGTCAACAAGGCCGACCGGGTCCCGCCGGCGCAGTTGCACCGGGTGCGGGAGACGGTGATGGGGCTGGTCGACCGGGCCGCCGTGGTCAGCGTGGCCCACGGCCGCATCGACCCCGAACTCCTCTTCGACCGCAAGGCCGTGGCGGAACGGGTGGGCCAGCTCTCCTTCGACGACCTGGCCGCCGGCACGGCCGGCGCCGAAGCCCCCGGGCACGGACACCTGCACGACGGCTACGGGACCGTGGCGTTCCGGTCCGCCCGGGCGCTGCACCCGCGCCGGCTGATGGACGTCCTGGACGGACGGCCCGAGGGGCTCTACCGCATCAAGGGGTACGTCGACTTCGGCACCGTCGACCCGGACCACCGCTACGCGGTGCACGCCGTCGGCCGCTTCCTGCGCTTCTACCCCGAGCCCTGGCCCGTCGAGGAGGACCGCACCACCGGCCTCGTCCTCATCGGGACGGAACTCGACGCCGAGGCGCTCACCGCACGGCTGGACGCCTGCCGGATCGCCCCTGACGAGGAGCCGCCCGCCGAGCACGCCCTGTGGGGCGTGCTGCGGTACGTCCCCGGGCCCGCCGACCCGGACGACGGCAGCCCGTACCCGGTCGAGGAACCCGAGGTCCCCGACCGGGTCTGAAGCCGGCCGTCACACCGGGCCGGCCACCACGGCGACGGGCTTGCCCAGCGCCACCCCCGAACCGTCCCGGCGCGGGTCGATCTCCGGAAGCTCCACGGGGGCGCCGCTGCGCTGCGCGGCCCGGGCGGGCGCCGGGCCGGCCCAGGCGAAGGCCAGACAGTCCTCGCCCTTCAGGAACCGCTGGCAGCGCACCCCGCCGGTGGCCCTGCCCTTGCGGGGGTACTGGTCGAACGGGGTCAGCTTGGCCGTCGTCTGCACCGAGTCGTCCAGCGTGCCGCGCGAGCCGGCCACCGTGAAGACCAGCGCGTCGACCGCGGGGTCGACCGCGGCGAAGGAGATCACCTTGGCGCCCTCGGTGAGCTTGATGCCGGCCATGCCGCCCGCGGGCCGGCCCTGCGGACGCACCTGGGACGCCGGGAACCGCAGCAGCTGGGCGTCGTCCGTGACGAAGACCAGGTCCTCCTCGCCGGTGCGCAGCTCGACGCCGCCGACGATCCGGTCGCCCTCGCGCAGCCCGATGACCTCCAGCTCCTCCTTGTTGGACGGGTAGTCCGGCACCACCCGTTTGACGACGCCCTGTTCCGTGCCGAGCGCGAGGCCCGGCGAGGACTCGTCCAGGGTGGTCAGGCAGACCACCCGCTCGTCACCCTCCAGCGTCAGGAACTCGGTCAGCGCGGCTCCGCCGGAGAGCACCGGGGCCGCCGCCGTGTCCGGGAGCTGGGGCAGGTCGATCACCGACAGCCGAAGCAGCCGCCCGGTGGAGGTCACCGCGCCCACCTCGCCGCGCGCGGTGGCGGGCACCGCCGACACGATCACGTCGTGCTTGGCGCGGCGCCCCCCCTCCGCGGCGAACGGCTCGGCGGTCGCGGTGCGGGCCAGCAGGCCGGTGGAGGAGAGCAGCACCCGGCACGGGTCGTCGGCCACCTGGAGCGGCACCGCGGCGGCCGGGGCGCTGCCCGCGGACTCCAACAGCACGGTGCGGCGCGGGGTGCCGAACTTCTTGGCGACCGAGGCCAGCTCGCCCGAGACCATCTTGCGCAGCTCGGCGTCGGACTCCAGGACGCGCGTCAGCTCCGCGATCTCCCCGGTCAGCCGGTCCCGCTCGGACTCCAGCTCGACCCGGTCGAACTTGGTCAGGCGGCGCAGCGGCGTGTCCAGGATGTACTGGGTCTGCACCTCGCTCAGCGAG
This sequence comes from Streptomyces sp. NPDC002490, assembly GCF_040296045.1. Classification (NCBI taxonomy): domain Bacteria; kingdom Bacillati; phylum Actinomycetota; class Actinomycetes; order Kitasatosporales; family Streptomycetaceae; genus Streptomyces; species Streptomyces sp. NPDC002490. The sequence goes on from NZ_JBEOWM010000019.1 coordinate 95,359, forward strand.
AAGCGCTCGATCAGCCGCTCCTTGGCCTGGGCGCTGTTGTCGCTGGAGCGGATGACCCGGATGACCTCGTCGATGTCGACGAGCGCCACCAGCAGGCCCTCCACCAGGTGCAGCCGGTCGCGCCGCTTGGTGCGCCGGAACTCGCTGCGCCGGCGCACCACCGTGAACCGGTGGTCGAGGTAGACCTCCAGCAGCTCCTTCAACCCCAGGGTGAGCGGCTGGCCGTCCACCAGGGCGACGTTGTTGATGCCGAAGGACTCCTCCATCGGCGTCAGCTTGTAGAGGTGCTCCAGCACCGCTTCCGGGACGAAGCCGTTCTTGACCTCGATGACCAGCCGCAGCCCGTGCTCGCGGTCGGTGAGGTCCTTGACGTCGGCGACGCCCTGGAGCTTCTTGGAGCCGACCAGGTCCTTGATCTTCGAGATGACCTTCTCGGGGCCGACCGAGAACGGCAGTTCCGTCACCACCAGGCCCTTGCGCCGGGCGGTCACCGGCTCCACCGACACCGTCGCGCGGATCTTGAAGGTGCCCCGGCCGCTCTCGTAGGCGTCCCGGATGCCCGAGAGGCCCACCACCCGGCCGCCGGTCGGCAGGTCGGGCCCCGGCACGTACTTCATCAGCGCGTCCAGGTCGGCGCCCGGGTGGCGGATCAGATGGCGGGCGGCGGCGATGACCTCCCCCAGGTTGTGCGGCGGCATGTTGGTGGCCATGCCGACCGCGATCCCCGAGGAGCCGTTGACCAGGAGGTTCGGATAGGCGGCCGGCAGGGCCACCGGCTCCTGCTCCTGGCCGTCGTAGTTGGGTGCGAAGTCGACGGTGTCCTCGTCGATCGACTCCGTCATCAGGGAGGTCGCGTCCGCCATCCGGCACTCGGTGTACCGCATGGCCGCGGGCGGGTCGTCGTTGCCCAGGGAACCGAAGTTCCCGTGCCCGTCGACCAGGGGCACCCGCATGGAGAAGGGCTGCGCCATGCGCACCAGCGCGTCGTAGATCGACGCGTCGCCGTGCGGGTGCAGCTTGCCCATCACCTCGCCGACGACCCGGGCGCACTTCACGTAGCCGCGTTCGGGGCGCAGGCCCATCTCGTTCATCTGGTAGACGATCCGGCGCTGGACGGGCTTCATGCCGTCCCGGGCGTCGGGCAGGGCGCGCGAGTAGATGACCGAGTAGGCGTACTCGAGGAAGGAGCCCTGCATCTCGTCGACGACGTCGATGTCGAGGATCCTCTCCTCGAAGTCGTCGGGCGGCGGGGTCTTCGTGCTGCGGCGGGCCATCGCTGCTGCGGCTCCTCACAGTGTGTGCCAGGGCAGGAAACGGGATAACGGATGCCGACCATTGTGGCCCGGCGGACTGACAGCGCCGACCGCGACCCGTCCGCCGGTTCGCCGAGGTGCTCGCTCTCGGCGTAGCGGGGCCGGGAACTCCTCCACCCGTCAGCGCGCTTGCATACAGTGGCAGGACGGTAGGACGACTTCCAGTTTTCCGCGATCGAAGGGACGTACATGCCCATGGGTCACACGGCCACGCAGGCCGGCTCCGGCGGCCTGACAGCAACGGAACACCGCCTGGCCAACGGCCTGCGCGTGGTGCTCTCCGAGGACCACCTGACCCCGGTCGCCGCGGTCTGCCTGTGGTACGACGTGGGTTCGCGCCACGAAGTCAAGGGCCGTACCGGTCTGGCTCACCTCTTCGAGCACCTGATGTTCCAGGGGTCGAAACAGGTACCGGGCAACGGCCACTTCGAACTGGTGCAGGGCGCCGGCGGCTCCCTCAACGGCACCACCAGCTTCGAACGGACCAACTACTTCGAGACCATGCCCGCGCACCAGCTGGAGCTGGCGCTGTGGCTGGAGGCCGACCGGATGGGCTCGCTGCTCGCCGCGCTCGACCTGGAATCCCTCGACAACCAGCGCGCCGTGGTCAAGAACGAGCGCCGCCAGCGCTACGACAACGTCCCCTACGGCACCGCCTTCGAGAAGCTCACCGCCCTCGCCTTCCCGGACGGCCACCCGTACCACCACACCCCGATCGGCTCGATGGCCGACCTGGACGCGGCGACACTGGAGGACGCGCGGGACTTCTTCCGCACCTACTACGCGCCCAACAACGCGGTGCTCTCCGTGGTCGGCGACATCGACCCGGAGCGGACGCTCGCCTGGATCGAGAAGTACTTCGGCTCCATCCCCGGGCACGACGGCAAGCCCGCCCCGCGCGACGGAGCGCTGCCCGAGGTCATCGGCGGGGAACTGCGCCAGCTCGTCGAGGAGGAGGTGCCCTCCCGCGCGCTGATGGCCGCCTACCGGCTCCCGGAGGACGGCACCCGCGCGGCCGACGCGGCCGACCTGGCGCTCACCGTCCTCGGCGGCGGCGAGTCCTCCCGCATCTACAACCGGCTGGTCCGCCGCGACCGCACCGCGGTCGGCGCCGGCTTCGGGCTGCTCCGCCTGGCCGGCGCGCCCTCGCTGGGCTGGCTGGACGTGAAGACCTCCGCCGGCGTCGAGGTCCCCGAGATCGAGGCCGCCGTGGACGAGGAACTGGCCCGGTTCGCCGCCCAGGGCCCCACGCCCGAGGAGATGGAACGGGCCCAGGCCCAGTTGGAGCGCGAGTGGCTGGACCGGCTCGGCACCGTCGCCGGCCGCGCCGACGAACTGTGCCGGTACGCGGTCCTGTTCGGTGACCCCCAGCTCGCCCTCACCGCCGTCCAGCGGGTGCTGGACGTCACCGCGGAGGAGGTGCGTGAGGTGGCCGCGGCGCGCCTGCGGCCCGACAACCGCGCGGTGCTCGTCTACGAACCGCTGGAGCAGCCGCAGGCCGACGCCGACGAGAACGCAGACGAGGAGGCGGCCAAGTGACCACCGCCGAACCCACCGTGACCATGGACTTCCACCCCCAGCCGCAGGCCGGCACGGCCCGCCCCTGGGCCTTCCCCGAGCCCACCCGGCACACCCTCGGCAACGGCCTGACCGTGCTGCGCTGCGACCGTCCGGGCCAGCAGGTCGTCGCCGTGGAGGTGCTGCTGGACAGCCCGCTGGACGCCGAACCGGCCGGCCTCGACGGCGTCGCCACCATCATGGCCCGGGCGTTCTCCGAGGGCACCGACAAGCACTCCGCCGAGGAGTTCGCCGCCGAGCTGGAGCGCTGCGGCGCCACCCTGGACGCCCACGCCGACCACCCCTGCGTGCGGATCTCCCTCGAAGTGCCCGCCTCCCGGCTGGCGAAGGCCCTCGGGCTCCTCGCCGACGCCCTGCGCGCCCCGGCCTTCGCCGACAGCGAGGTCGAGCGGCTGGTCCGCAACCGCCTCGACGAGATCCCGCACGAGGCCGCGAACCCGTCCCGCCGCGCGGCCAAGGAGCTGTACCGCCAGCTCTTTCCCGCCGAGGCGCGGATGTCCCGGCCCCGCCAGGGCACCGAGGAGACCGTGGCGGCGATCGACGCGGCGGCCGTCCGCGCCTTCTACGAGAAGCACGTGCGCCCCGCCACCACCACGGCCGTCGTCGTCGGCGACCTCGCCGGCCTGGACGTGGAGGGACTCCTCGCCGACACCCTCGGCGCCTGGACCGGCAGCCCCTCGGCCCCCCGGGTCGTTGCGCCGGTGACCGCCGACGACACCGGGCGGGTGTTCATCGTGGACCGCCCCGGCGCGGTGCAGACGCAGCTGCTCATCGGACGGATCGGTGCCGACCGGCACGACCGGGTGTGGCCCGCGCAGGTGCTGGGCACCTACTGCCTGGGCGGCACCCTCACCTCGCGGCTGGACCGCGTGCTGCGCGAGGAGAAGGGCTACACCTACGGGGTGCGGGCCTTTGGCCAGGTGCTGCGCTCCACCTCGGAGGGCACCGGGGCGGCGATGCTCGCCATCTCCGGCTCCGTCGACACCGAGTCCACCGGGCCCGCGCTGACGGACCTGTGGACGGTGTTGCGCACTCTCGCCGCGGAAGGGCTCACCGACGCGGAGCGGGACGTGGCCGTGCAGAACCTGGTGGGGGTCGCCCCGTTGAAGTACGAGACGGCCGCGGCCGTCGCGGGCACCCTCGCCGACCAGGTCGAGCAGGGGCTCCCCGACGACTACCAGGGGCAGCTGTACCAGCGCTTGGCGGCCACCGGCACCGTGGAGGCGACGGCGGCCGCGGTGAACGCCTTCCCGGTGGACCGGCTGGTGACGGTCCTGGTGGGTGACGCGGCGCAGATCGAGGAGCCCGTGCGCGCCCTGGGCATCGGCGAGGTCACGGTCGTGACCGGCTGACCGCGTGCGGGCCCGCGGACCCCTTGCGGCCCGCGGGCCCGCACGGTGGCTCAACACCCGCTCGGCAGTCGCTCGGTGCGGTGGCGACCACGCGGGCGGGGGCGGCGTCGAACAGCGGGCGCAGCCGGTGACCGAGCGGACGGCGGCTCAGGCGGTACCGGGCGGAGGCGGATTCCCGCCCGTCCGCCGTCTCCGCGCGCCGCGGACACCGGACGGCAAGGGCCGCGGCCGTACCGGCGCGACGCGCTCCGGACCGTACCCCGCGAGGGGGTCCGTCGTGTCGTTCCGTCAGGAGTGCGGTGTGGGACGGATGTCCCGAAAGGGCGGGAGGTTGCGGTCCGCGGTGTGGCGTGCGCTACAAAACGGCCGTTCCGTTTGTCGTACCGAAGATCCTCCCCGTAGCGTCGGGGCGGCTGTCCGTCGTGCGGTACGCCGCAGTCGCGGCACCGGACAGTCATCGCCGAGTCCCCGTACGGTGCGAGCCAGGGGAGCCGGGGACCCGATCCGTCCCTGGGGTGAATCGGACGCCCGTCGCCACGCGGAGGGGGTCCGTAGGAGACCTTCCTGCTCCGAACCCGTCAGCTAACCCGGTAGGCGAGAGGGAAGGAAAGGACAGCCACTTCATGGCGTTCACCCGTGCCACCGGTAAGCACCGTCGCCCCACGCGCATCTCGCGGACCACCGCGAACGTCGCCGGCGTCGCCACCCTCACCACGACCGGTGTCATCGGTACCCTCGCTTCACCGGCCCTGGCCGCCCAGGAGCCGTCCTCGCTGGAGGACACGGGCCTCACCAAGACGGTGTCCATCGGCGACGCCGTCGCCGACGAGATCGACGCCCAGGCCGCCGCCCAGCAGATCGCCGCCGACGAGGCCGCCGCCATGGAGCTGGCCGAGGCGGAGGCCAAGCTGCGGGCCGCCGAGCAGAAGCGGCAGGCCGAGGCCGAGGCGGCGAAAGAGCGCGAGGCCCAGGAACGCGCCGCCCGCGAGGCCGAGCGCAAGCGCCTCAACACCTACGTGAGCCCGATCGCCGGCAGCTACGTCTCCACGTCCTACGGAGCGGGCGGCAACATCTGGTCCTCCGGCACCCACACCGGCATCGACTTCCACGCCAGCACCGGCACCCCGGTCCAGTCCGTGGGCTACGGCACCGTCGTCGAAGCCGGCTGGGCCGGCGCGTACGGCAACAACGTCGTCATCAAGATGCACGACGGCACCTACACCCAGTACGCCCACCTCTCGTCGGTGGCCGTCTTCGCGGGCCAGGCCGTCACCACCGGGCAGCAGATCGGACTGGCCGGGGCCACCGGCAACGTCACCGGCTCGCACCTGCACTTCGAGGCCCGGACCGGCGCCGACTACGGCTCCGACCTCGACCCCCTGGCCTACCTCCGCAGCCACGGGGTCAACCTCTGACCCACCCGCTCCGGCGGAACGTTCCGTCGACACCGTGAGCACCGAAGGGCCCCGGCCACCCGCCGGGGCCCTTCCGCACGTCCGGGCCCGCCCGCCCGCCTGTCCGTCCGTTCGATACGTGGCGGCCGTCCCATCGGTGTGAGGAATTCCCGTGCGGGTCGGAAAATTCCGCGTACTGCAATAGAGTCATCGAATCAGAGTCGATCGACCGCGGTGTGCGGACATAAAGCGGAGGTCCGATCGTGAGTATTCCCGCCACGGCGGTGTGCTCGGCCATTCGGGATGACATCGTCAGCGGTGTCCTGGAATGCGGGAGCCGCCTCACCGAGGAAGTGCTGGCCCGTCGCTACGGCGTTTCCCGGGTGCCGGTGCGCGAGGCGCTGCGCACCCTGGAGGCCGAGGGGTTCGTGGTCACCCGTCGGCACGCCGGGGCCTGCGTCGCCCGGCCGACCGAACGGGAGGCGGCCGATCTGCTGGAGGTGCGCCGGCTGCTGGAGCCGCTGGGGGCGTCCCGGGCCGCCGAGCGGCGCACCGAAGCCCACCTGAAGGTGCTGCGCGGTCTGGTGCGGCTGGGGCGGGAGCGGGCCGAGAACGGCACGGGCGAGGAACTCCGCTCGCTGGGCACCTGGTTCCACGAGACCTTGGACCAGGCTTCGGGAGGCCAGGGGCTCACCGCGATGCTCACCCAGCTCCGGCACAAGATCACCTGGATGTACACCGTCGAGCCGGCGGCGCGACCGGCCGAGCAGTGGGTCGAGCACGGAGTCCTCGTGGACGCGGTGGCCCGCGGGGACGCGGAACGCGCCGGCACCCTGATGGCCGCCCACACCGAGCGCGAGATCGGCGCGATGGTGGCCCGTCGCCGCCGGTTCCCGCACCGGCCGGGGGACGACGGGGCGGCGGCCGGCACGCGGGCGGGGAAACATTCCGTCAACACGGCGGGTGCGTCCCGGTAACACGGGGACGGTAGAAAAGGAGGAGGCGGGATTGCCGTAGGAATTCACTCTTCATTTCGGTGCCGTGCGTGCCGAAGGCGAGGGAAGTGAATTCTCTGACGATCGGGCCGATGCATCCGCCGGTGTGACGGAAAGCGATCCGCGGGCCTCGTGGTGCGGTGCGGGATTCGTGAATTCCCGTGAAGCGATGCGGGCCGAACGCGGGGGAGGCGTCCTCCCCGGAACGGCCCTGGCGCACCACGACGGGCGCCGGTCGGACCGCCTCCCGTGGGTCCGGTCCCCCGAGAGGCCGCTCCGCCCCGCCGGGAGCGGCCCGTGACGGCGGGCCCACCCGCCCGGCTCACACCGTCTCGGGCAACTCCTCCAGTCCTTCGGCCACCAACTTCGCCAGTCGGTCCAGCGCGGCGTCCGCACCCTCCGCCTCCGAGGCCAGGACGACCTCCTCGCCGCCGTGCGCACCCAGCCCCAGCACCGCCAGCATCGAGGCCGCGTTGACCGGGTCGGCGCCCCCCTTGGCGATCGTCACGGGAAGGCCGGTGGCCGAGGCCGCCCGGACGAAGATGGAGGCGGGGCGGGCGTGGAGACCCTCAGCCCAACCGACGGTGACGCGGCGCTCAGCCATGTGATGCTGCCCTTCAGGTGCTCTCTCGGGTGGTATGACCCTCTTCGGTTGTCTAGACCAGTCTCCCACAGCGGTGGCGGCCGGCCCGTGCGGTCGCCGGGCGCCGTGCCCGCGTCGACCGGGCGTTCACGTACCCATCCGGGGGGAGCCCGGAAACCAGGCGCCGCGCCGCCGACCGACCCCGGGGCGCTCCCCAGCCTGCCCCGCGCCCGGGCCGACCGCGACCCGTACGCTGACCCCATGCAGACCCCGCCGGACCAGCACGACTACCCGTCCCACTGGGAGGCCGACGTCGTGTTGCGCGACGGCGGCACCGCGCGCATCAGACCCATCACCACCGAGGACGCCGACCGGCTGGTCAGCTTCTACGAGCACGTCTCGGACGAGTCGAAGTACTACCGGTTCTTCGCCCCGTACCCGGAGCTCTCCGACAAGGACGTGCACCGCTTCACCCACCACGACTTCGTGGACCGGGTCGGCCTTGCCGCGACCGTGGGCGGCGAGTTCATCGCCACCGTCCGCTACGACCGGATCGACGCCCACGGCCGCCCCGCCTCCGCCCCCGCCGACGAGGCCGAGGTCGCCTTCCTGGTCCAGGACGCCCACCAGGGCCGGGGCGTCGCCTCCGCCCTGCTCGAACACATAGCCGCGGTCGCCCGCGAACGCGACATCCGCCGCTTCGCCGCCGAAGTGCTTCCGGCCAACACCAAGATGATCAAGGTGTTCACCGACGCCGGCTACCGGCAGAAGCGCAGCTTCGAGGACGGCGTGGTCCGGCTGGAGTTCGCGATCGAACCCACCGAAGCGTCCGTGGCCGTGCAGCACGCCCGCGAGCAGCGCGCCGAGGCCCGCTCCGTCCAACGACTGCTGCGCCCCGGGTCGGTCGCCGTCGTCGGGGTGGGCCGGGCCCCGGGCGGGGCGGGCCGTGCGCTCCTGGAGAACCTGGTCGCCGCCGGGTTCACCGGCAGGCTCCACGCGGTGAACAAGGCGTTCCCCGCGGACCTCACCGCCCTCGACGGCGTCCCCGCCCACCGGTCCGTCGCGGAGATCGGCGCCCCCGTCGACCTCGCCGTGGTCGCCGTCCCCGCCGAGCAGGTGCTCCAGGTGGTGGACGAGTGCGGGGCGCACGGCGTGCAGGGGCTCGTGGTCGTCGCCGCGGGCTACGCCGACCTGGGCGAGGAGGGGCGGGCCCGCCAACGGGCCCTGGTGCGCCGGGTCCGTTCCTACGGCATGCGTCTGATCGGCCCCAACGCCTTCGGGATCATCAACACCTCCGAGGCCACCCGCCTCAACGCCTCCCTCGCACCGGACATGCCCCGCCCCGGTCGGGTCGGCCTGTTCGCCCAGTCCGGGGCCATCGGCATCGCCCTGCTGTCCCGGCTGCACCGCCGCGGCGGCGGGGTGACCGGAGCCCCCGGGGTCACCGGGGTGTCCACCTTCGTCTCGGCCGGCAACCGCGCCGACGTCTCCGGCAACGACGTCCTCCAGTACTGGTACGACGACCCGGACACCGACGTCGCCCTGATGTACCTGGAGTCGATCGGCAACCCCCGCAAGTTCGCCCGGCTCGCCCGCCGCACCGCGGCCACCAAGCCCCTGGTCGTCGTCCAGGGCGCCCGGCACCGCGGCATCTCCCCGCTGGGGCACGCGGTCCCCGCCACCCAACTGCCCCACGCCACCGTCGCGGACCTGCTGCGGCAGGCCGGCGTGGTCCGGGTCGACACCATCACCGAACTGGTCGACGCGGGACTGCTGCTCGCCAGTCAACCGCTGCCGGCCGGTCCCCGGGTCGCGATCCTCGGCAACTCCGAATCCCTGGGGCTGCTCACCTACGACGCCTGCCTCTCCGAGGGGCTGCGTCCGCTGGGCCCGCTCGACCTCGGCACCGCCGCCGCGCCCGAGGAGTTCCGGCGGGCGCTGGGTCGGGCCCTGGCCGACCGGGAGTGCGACGCGGTGATCGTCACCGCCATCCCGCGGGTCGGCGAGGGCGGCGGTTCGGACGAGGAACTCGCCGGCGCCCTCCGGGCCGCGGTCGCCGCCCACCCCGCCAAGCCGGTGGCCGTGGCCCACGTCGAACTGGGCCGGCTGGCGCAGGCGCTGGCCGTCGCCAGCGGCACCGGCCCCCGCCCCGCCGAGCCGCCGGCCGCCGCCCCCCGCCCCGAGGCCCCGGACGCCCCCGCCGGCATCGAGCCGTCCGCCGCCGGCATCCCCGCCTATCCGGCGACCGAACGGGCCGTCCGCGCCCTCGGCCAGGCCGTCCGGTACGCCCAGTGGCGCCGCGAGGCCGCCGACCCCGGCAAGGTGCCCGAGCTCGACGGCGCCGACCGCGCCGGCGCCGCGGAGCTGATCGCCGGGCTGCTCGACGCCCACCCCGACGACGACCCCCGCGGCTTCGCCGTCCCCGAGGACCGGGCCCGGGCCCTGCTCGCCCGCTACGGCATCGCGGTGCACGCCACGCTCCCCGCCGCCGGCCCGGACCAGGCCGTCGCCGCCGCCCGACTGCTCGGCTACCCGGTCGCCCTCAAGGCCACCGCCCCGCACCTGCGGCACCGGGCCGACCTGGGCAGCGTCCGCCTCGACCTGGCCGACGAGGAGCAGCTGCGCCGCGGCTACGCCGAACTCGCCGAGTCCCTGGGCACCCCGGCCGAGCTGCGGCCCGTGGTGCAGGCCATGGCCCCGCGGGGGGTGGACACCGTCATCCGCACCGTGATCGACCCGATCGTCGGGGCGGTGCTCTCCTTCGGGCTCGCCGGGGCGGCCTCGGAACTCCTCGGCGACACCGCGCACCGGCTGATCCCCGTCACCGACCGGGACGCCCGCTCCGTGGTCCGGGCCATCCGGACCGCGCCGGTGCTCTTCGGCTGGCGCGGCGCCGCCCCCGTGGACACCGCCGCCCTCGAAGAGCTCCTGCTGCGCGTCTCCCTCCTGGTGGACGAGCACCCGGAGGTCGTCGGCATCACCCTGGAGCCCGTGGTCGTCGCCGAGCACGGCCTGTCCGTGCTGGGCGCCACGGTCCGTCTCGCCCGCCCGCCGGCCCGGGACGACCTGGGGCCGCGGACCCTCCCCGCCTACTGACGGGCCGGCCGGACCGGGCCCGTCCCTGGCGTGATCCTTTCCTCGCTGTGGTGCTGCACACTCCGCTCACCAGGAGACCTCGTGCGACACCTACGCCCGGCGCGGGGGCCGTAGGATGGGCGCCATGGCCAAGACCAGTACGACGACCCAGGGGCTGCGCACGGCGATCGAGCGCAGCGGCTACTACCCGGCTCTGGTGGCCGAAGCGGTGGAGGCCGCGGTCGGCAGCGAGCCGATCGGCTCGTACCTGGTCCACCAGGAGACCACCTTCGACTCCAACGAGGTGCGCCGCCACGTCACCGTGCTCGTCCTCACCGGCACCCGCTTCATCGTGAGCCACACCGACGAGCAGGCGGCGGACGGCTCCTCGCCGACCCCGTTCGCGACCACCTCCACGGAATCCGTGAAGCTGGACCGCATCTCGTCGGTCGTGGTCAGCAGGGTCGTCGCCAACCCGGAGGCGTACACCCCCGGAACGCTGCCCCGCGAGGTCGTGCTCACCATCGGCTGGGGGGCCGTCGCCCGGATCGACCTCGAACCGGCCGCCTGCGGCGACCCCAACTGCGAGGCCGACCACGGCTACACCGGCAGCACCACCGCCGATGACCTGAGCCTGCGGGTCAGCGAGGCCGGCGACGGCCTGGAGGCGGTCCGCCAGACCCTCGCCTTCGCCCAGGCCCTCTCCGAAGCGACCGCGGAGACCGGTCGCTGATGGTCCCGTCCGCCTGGGACTTCGTGGAACCCCTGCCCCTCGACTCCGCCCCGGTGCCCGCCTACGGTTCGGGCTCGCTCGCCGACCTGCTGCCCACCCTCGCGGCGGGCCTGGGCGTGCCCGGCACCGTGAACGCGATACCGCAGCTCACCCCCGCCGACCGCAACTGCGTCTTCCTCATCGACGGGCTGGGCTGGCAGCAACTGCTGGCCCACCCCGACGAGGCGCCCTTCATGAGCGCCCTGATCGCCAGCTCGCTCGGCGGCACCGGCCGCCCCCTGACCACCGGCTACCCGGCCACCACCGCCGCCTCCCTGGCGTCGGTGGGCACCGGTCTGACACCCGGCGAGCACGGTCTGCCCGGCTACACGGTGCGCAACCCGGACACCGGCGAGCTGATGAACCAGCTCCGCTGGTACCCCTGGACGCCGCCGCACGAGTGGCAGCCGCACCCCACCGTCTTCCAGCGCGCGCACGAGGCGGGCGTGCACACCGCGCAGGTGTCCGCCCCGCAGTTCCAGAACACCCCGCTCACCCAGGTCGCGCTGAGCGGCGGCACCTTCCTCGGACGCCTCTCCGGCGAGGAGCGCATGGACGTCGCCGCCGAGCAACTCGCCGCCGGTGACCGCTCGTTGGTCTACACGTACTACGCCGAGGTGGACGGCAACGGTCACCGCTACGGGGTGGACTCCGACGCCTGGCGCGGCCAACTCATGTACGTGGACCGACTGGTTCAGCGACTCGCCGAGCAACTGCCCCCGCGCAGCGCCCTGTACGTGACGGCCGACCACGGCATGGTGGACATCCCCCTCGACCCCGAGCACCGGGTGGACGTCGACGAGGACTGGGAGTTGCGCGCCGGCGTGGCCCTGTTGGGCGGCGAGGGGCGCGCCCGCCACGTGTACGCGGTGCCCGGTGCCCAGGCGGACGTGCTCGCGGTGTGGCGGGAGGTGCTGGGGGACCGCTTCTGGGTTGCCGGACGCGAGGAGGCCATCGCCGCGGGCTGGTTCGGCCCCCGGGTCGATCCGCGCGTCCACGCGCGGATCGGCGACGTGGTGGCCGCCGCCCGGGACGACGTCCTGATCGTCGCCAGCGAGCGGGAGCCCAAGGAGTCGTTGCTGATCGGCAACCACGGCTCGCTGACCCCGGCCGAACAACTGGTTCCGCTGCTCGAAGTACGCTCCTGATCCCTCCGCAGCCCCCGACCGTCCCCGCCCGTGCGGCCCCCGAAAGGTGTTCCCTTCCCCATGCCCGAGCTGGTGTTCTTCAGCGGAACGATGGACTGCGGAAAGAGCACCCTGGCGCTCCAGATCGGGCACAACCGCTCGGCGCGGGGGCTCCAGGGGGTGATCTTCACCCGGAACGACCGGGCCGGCGAGGGGAAGCTCTCCTCACGACTGGGCCTGGTCACGGAGGCCGTCGAGGTCGCCGAGGACATGGACCTCTACGGGTACCTGGTCGACCGGTTGTCCAGGGGCGGCCGGGTCGACTACGTGATCGTCGACGAGGCGCAGTTCCTCGCTCCGGAGCAGATCGACCAGTTGGCGCGGATCGTGGACGACCTCGGGCTGGACGTCTTCGCCTTCGGCATCACCACCGACTTCCGCACCAAGCTCTTCCCCGGCTCGCAGCGGCTGATCGAACTGGCCGACCGGATCGAGGCGCTTCAGGTGGAGGCGCTCTGCTGGTGCGGTGCCCGGGCCACGCACAACGCCCGCACGGTGGCCGGGCAGATGGTCGTGGAAGGCGCCCAGGTGGTGATCGGCGACGTCAACCGCCCGGTGGCGGAGGTCGGTTACGAGGTCCTGTGCCGTCGGCACCACCTCCGCCGCGCGACCGCCGCCTCGGCCGGCGCCGGGGCCCTGTCCCCCGAGGTCCTGCCGATGCCGCCGGCCTGAGGCCCGGGCCCCGCCCGCGGGGAGAGGACCCGGGCCGTTGCTCAGCCGTCTTCCCGCACCGCGAACACCGCGCCCCCGGGGTCGCTGAGGACGGCGGAGCGCGGGCCGTCCCCGCCGCTCGGCGGGGTGAGCGACCGCCCGCCCAGGGCGTGCGCCCGCCGCACCGCGGCGTCCAGGTCGGCGACGGCGAAGTGGGTCAGCCAGTGGGCGCCGCGCCCCGTCAGCCGATCGGGGTCCGCCTCCACCAGGCCCGCCACCGGGACCCCGTCCCGGGACACCGTCCACCGGCCCGCCGCCGCGTGGGTCGCGGTGAGCCCGAAGACGCACTGGTAGAACGGCGTCACGTGGCGCGCCTGATGGGTGACCAGTTCGCTCCACACCGGGGTGCCCGGCGCCCCGGTCCCGGCGAAGCCGGAGCGGGCCGCACCCTGGCAGAGCCCGAACACGGCGCCGCCCGGGTCGGCGACGAGGGCCCGACGTCCTCCGTCCGCGGCCAAGGGGCCCACGGCCACGGTTCCGCCGCAGTGCCGCACCAGGTCGGCGGTGAGGTCGGCGGCGTCGGTCGCCAGGTACAGCGTCCAGGCGGGGGAGGAGCGGTGGTGCCCCGTCAGCGTACTGATGTCGGCCACCGCCTCCCCGTCGGCGAACGCCCGTACGCGGGTGCCCCCCGCTCGGTCGGGCCGGAACTCCCAGCCGAACAGCCCCTGGTAGAACTCCCGGGTCGCGGTCGTCCCCCGCGCCTTCAGGCTCACCCCACAGGGTGTGCCCGGGCGCCGGGTCCGCTCCGCGCCGTCCCTTCGGCCGGCTTCCTGCCGTGCCTCGGTCATGGTCGGTCTCTCCTCCGTCTGCCGGCGGAAAATCCAGCGGTCATCAACAGTGCTTCTCGGTCATCTTTGCGATGTGCGCAATCGATGCCGGTCTTTTGTACCCCGTGTGCGCAAGGGCGTACAGTGCGTGCCCGGTCAGGCCGGGGTCTGGACGTTATCCGGCGCGGCGCGATGTGGCCAGCCCGTGGGCCAGGATGGGGGCATGAACGCCATCATCTCCGCATCCCGACTGGCCCGGGACCTGGCCGGTCCCACCCCGCCGGTCCTCCTGGACGTCCGCTGGCAGCTCGGCGGCCCGCACCTGCGCTCCGCCTACGAGGAAGCCCATCTGCCCGGAGCCGTGTTCGTCGACCTGGACGCCGAGCTCGCCGGCCCCGCGGGTCCGGCCGGCCGCCATCCCCTGCCGGACGTCGAGGAGTTCGGCGCCGTCATGCGCGCGGCCGGGGTCTCGGCCGACCGGGACGTCGTGGTCTACGACGGGGGACAGGGCTGGGCTGCGGCCCGGGCCTGGTGGTTGTTGCGCTGGACGGGGCACCCCTCGGTGCGGGTGCTGGACGGCGGGCTCGGGCGCTGGTCGGGTCCGCTGGAGTCCGGGACGCCGACGCCCCGAGCAGGCACCTTCGTCCCGGTGCCGGGTGCCGTGGAACTGCTGGATGCGGACGGGGCCGCGGAACTGGCCCGGTCGGGGCTGCTGTTGGACGCACGGGCCGGGGAGCGGTACCGGGGCGAGGTGGAGCCCGTCGACCCGGTGGCCGGACACATCCCGGGTGCGGTCTCCGCGCCGACGACCGAGAACGTCACCGAGAAGGGGGACCTGCGCCCGGCGGAGGAACTCGCCGCCCGCTTCGCGCGCTTGGGGGCCGACGGCACCACCCGGGTGGGCGTGTACTGCGGTTCCGGAGTCTCCGGGGCGCACCAGGTGCTGGCGCTGGCGGTCGCGGGCGTCCCCGCCGCCCTGTACGTGGGGTCCTGGTCACAGTGGAGCGCGGATCCCTCCCGGCCGGTGGCGAAGGGGCCCGAACCCTCCTAGCGGTGGGCGCACCGGCGGGGCTTCGATACGGGCACCGCGGGACGGCTCGATCCCCGACGGTGCGTAGGTTCTCCGGTGCGGGTGTCCCATCGAGGTGGGACACCCGCACCGGAGGGTGGTGCGTCAGTCCTGCTTCTTGCGCCGGGTACCGAAGACGATCTCGTCCCAACTGGGGACCGCGGCGCGGCGCCCGGGCCGTACCCCGTCCGCCTCGGCCTGCCGGTCGGTCGCCCCGACGAGTCGGTCGCGATGGCTGCTGACCGACCGGGGCATCAGCACGTCGGCGTAGGCGGACCCGGCGGAGGCGGCGGGTGCGGGCGGCTCCTCGGGCTGGGCCTCGGGCTCCGGCTCCTCGTCCGGTTCCAGGGCGGCGGGGCGTTCGGGCACCACCAGGTCCCCGCGGAAGCTGGGCACCGCCTCCAACAGGCTGGTCAGCGAGTCCCGCCCCTCGGCGGCGGTTGCCTCGTCGGCCTCGGCGGGCGGCAGGGCCCGCTCCGGCGCACGGTCCGCGGACCGGTCGCGGGGCAGCCGGGCGATCCGGGGCACGAAGGGGAAGGTCGGCTCGGGCGCACCGAGGTCGTCCGACTCGCCGATCAGGGACCTGGCCTCGTCGTCCACGGCCTGGACGAGGCGCCGTGGCGGGTCGTAGGTCCAACTCGCGGAGTGCGGCTCACCGGCGACCAGGTAGACCAGGAGGACCTCCCAGGTGCCGTCGTCGCGGCGCCAGGAGTCCCACTGCACGCTGTCCTTGTCGGTGCCGCGGAGCAACAGCCGCTCCTGCACGGCTTCGCCGAGTTGGGGTCCGGTGCTCTCGCCGGGGCGACGCACGGGCGTCTTGCGGGCGCGTTCGGCCATGAAGGCGCGCTCGGCGAGCACGGGCCCCTCGAAGCGACGCACCCGGTCGACCGGGATGCCTGCGAGTTGGGCGACCTCTTCGGCACTGGCGCCGGCTCGTATGCGCGCCTGGATGTCCCGGGGGCGGAGGTGGCTCTCCACCTCGATCTCGATCTGACCGAGGCGGGGGCGGTCGCCACGCACGGCGGCACGCAGCCGCTCGTCGATGGCAAGCGTGTACTCCGTGTTGTCCGCAGCTTTGAGCACCAGCCGTGTGCCGTCATTGGAGACGGCCACGACACGCAGTTCGGGCATGGGGACCTCCCGGGTGGTGCCTGCCGACGTCACGTGCGTCGCTGCTTCCGCTAGTGGAGTGTGGCCTGCCCGGGTGCAGCCTGCCACAACCTTGCCGGGTTGCCCGGTGTGTCGGGCAGGGGCCCCGGGAGTTCCGTGATGCCACGGTTACCTGTTCGCAACGCTAAGTGACCGCAGTGGTCGCCCTGTGCAACGAGTTCCCTCCCGGACGGTCTGGACGGCTCCGGGCATCCCTAGGGAAGACCGGTACCCAGGGTTCGCAACAGTACTCCATTCGGGCCACCCGGGAAGACCGGCACGCCGTCGAAGTTCGCTCGAAGGTCGATCGTGGGTGCGCCCCCGTGCGGGGATCGAGGGCGGGTGCGACGGTCCCGCGAGGGGTCGCTCGCATGGAATCTTTCCCGCAAATCCCCTCATTCGGGCTATCCGGGTGGGCTGGGGGGCGCATTTCCGGAGGCGAGATCGGGAAGATCGCACAAAGGGTGCACATGGCCGAAAAAGTGTCATTCGCTCCGCGGGGGGCGAGGTGGATGCAGGGGGCGCGGGAGACGAAGGCCACGGTGCGCCGGCGCCGTGCGAGCGGCTCGCCTCACCGCGGGCGTACGCCGGTGCGGGGGATACGGAGCGTGACGGGGCGCCGGTCGGGAGGGGTGTCCCGACCGGTCGCGGGGCCGTCAGGCCGGGTGGTGCTCCTCCTGCTGGTCGCTTCCGACGAGCGGTGCGGACGGGAGCGCGGGCCTGGCCAGTCGGCGGTAGCCGAGCAGGCCGACGACCACGGCGAGGGCTCCCGAGACGCCCGAGACCGCGTAGCCGGCTCCGGCGTCGGCGGCGTCGATGACCCAGCCGGAGGCCGAAGAACCGAGGGCGACGCCGACCGCCAGCCCTGTGCTCACCCAGGTCATGCCCTCGGTCAGTTGGGCGCGCGGGACGTGCTTCTCGACCAGGGCCATGGTCGTGATCATCGTGGGGGCGATGGCGAGGCCCGCCACGAACAGCGCCACGGACAGCGGGGCCAGCCCGTCGACCAGCTGGAGCGGAACCATGCTCACGCCCATCCCCACCACCCCCACCAGCCACCGGCGCGGCGCCTCGCCGCTGAAGCGCATCAGTCCGAAGAGCACGCCCGCGAGGCAGGAGCCCGCCGCGTACAGGGCCAGCACCACGCTGGACAGCGCCTTGCGCCCCTGCTCGTCGGCGAAGGCCACGGTCACCACGTCCACCGATCCGAAGATCGCCCCGGTGGCCACGAAGGTGGCCACCAGCACCTGGAGGCCCGGCGAGCGCAGCGCCGAACCCCGGGTCTGGTGGGCACGGGGGTGCGGCACCGGCTCGGTGG
Source organism: Streptomyces sp. NPDC002490 (assembly GCF_040296045.1). Classification (NCBI taxonomy): domain Bacteria; kingdom Bacillati; phylum Actinomycetota; class Actinomycetes; order Kitasatosporales; family Streptomycetaceae; genus Streptomyces; species Streptomyces sp. NPDC002490. The sequence goes on from NZ_JBEOWM010000019.1 coordinate 112,622, forward strand.
CCCGCTGGGAGGTCAGCCAGAAGACGCCGACGGCGAGGAAGACCGCAGCCAGCAGCGGGCCCGCCGCGGGGAACCAGACCGTCGACAACCCGATCGAGATGATCGGACCGAAGATGAAGCACACCTCGTCGATCACCGATTCGAGCGAGTACGCGGTGTGCAGGTGCGGGGTGTCCCGGTAGATGGTGGCCCACCGCGCCCGGGTCATGGAGCCGACGCTGGGGGTGAAGCCTATGAAGGCGGAGAAGAGGAACAGCGTCCAGTCCGGAGCCGAGAACGAGGCGGACAGCAGGAGTCCCGTGGCGGCGGACAGGGTCACCAGGGTGGCCGGCCGGAGTATCCGGCGCTGGCCGTACCGGTCCACCAGGCGGGACACCTGCGGGCCGATGACCGCCGCCGACAGGGCGATGGTCGCGGACAGGGCCCCTGCCAGTCCGTAGCGGTCGGTGAGCTGGGACACCATGGTCACCACGCCGATGCCCATCATCGACAGCGGGAAGCGGCCGATGAACCCCGCGAGGGAGAAGGAACGGGTGCCGGGGGCGGCGAAGATCACGCGGTAAGGGCTGGGCACGGCACGCTCCGTTGCGGGCCCCGCTGCGGAGCCGGTGGGCAAGGCATATCGATGGCCAATACAGCTTATTGGTCGATCGAGCTTACTTGTGGCGGAAGGGGCTCATCTTACCGGTGGTGAGGCAGCGCTTGCCGGGGCGCGCGAAGCGCCCGCGCGCGCATGGCCGTGTCGGTGCCGTCACCGCCGAGTGGCAGGATCACAGACATGTCCGACGTCTTCGATCCATCCCGGTCCCCCGCCCCGTACGACGCCCTGTTGCTGTTGTCCTTCGGCGGCCCCGAGGCCCCCGACGACGTGGTCCCGTTCCTGGAGAACGTGACCCGGGGGCGCGGCATCCCCAAGGAACGGCTGAAGGAAGTCGGACAGCACTACTTCCTGTTCGGCGGGGTCAGCCCGATCAACGACCAGAACCGCGCCCTGCTCCACGCCCTGCGCAAGGACTTCGCCGACCACGCCCTCGAACTCCCCGTCTACTGGGGCAACCGGAACTGGGCCCCGTACCTCACGGACACCCTGCGCGAACTCGTCCGGGACGGCCACCGCCGCGTCCTCACCCTGGTGACCAGCGCCTACGCCTCGTACTCCGGGTGCCGCCAGTACCGCGAGAACCTCGCCGAGTCGCTGGCCACCCTCCAGGCGGAGGGACTGCCGGTACCCCGGGTCGACAAGCTGCGGCACTACTTCAACCACCCCGGGTTCCTGGAACCCATGGTCGACGGCGTGCTCGCGGCGCTCGCCGAACTCCCCGCGGACGTCCGCGACGGCGCCCACCTGGCGTTCACCACCCACTCCATCCCGACCGCCGCGGCCGACGCCTCCGGCCCCGTCGAGGACCACGGGGACGGCGGCGCCTACCTGGCCCAGCACCTGGAGGCGGCCGGCCTCATCGCCGCGGCGGTGCGGGAACGCACCGGCCGGGAGCACCCCTGGCGGCTCGTCTACCAGTCGCGCTCCGGCGCCCCGCACATCCCGTGGCTGGAGCCGGACATCTGCGACCACCTGGAGGAACTGCACGACGCCGGTGCCCCCGCGGCCGTGATGGTCCCCGTCGGGTTCGTCTCGGACCACATGGAGGTCAAGTACGACCTCGACACCGAGGCCGCCGCCAAGGCCGCCGAACTGGGTCTGCCGGTGAGCCGCTCGGCCACGGTCGGCGCCGACCCCCGGTTCGCCGCCGCCGTGCGCGAACTGGTCCTGGAACGGGCCGCCACCGAGAGCGGTCGCACCGTGGAGCGCTGCGCCCTCGGCCGGCTCGGCCCGAGCCACGACCTCTGCCCGGTCGGCTGCTGCCCGGCGCGCACCCCGAAGCCCGCCGCGGCGGGGGCGGACGGCCCCCGCCTGGGGGAGGCGGCCCGATGAACCGCGCACCGGCCGAACTGCACGCCGAACTGCTCGACGTGGCGCTGGAGGCGGCCCGCCGCGCCGGTGACCTGCTGCGCGACTCCCGCCCCGCGGACCTGGGCGTCGCGGCGACCAAGACCAGCGCGGTGGACGTGGTCACCGAGATGGACCTCGCCTCCGAGCGGCTGATCACCACCCTGCTGGCCGACCGCAGGCCCGACGACGCGGTGATCGGGGAGGAAGGCGCCGACCGCGCGGGAACCTCCGGAGTGGAGTGGGTGGTCGACCCGCTCGACGGCACGGTGAACTACCTCTACGGCCAGCCCGCCTGGTCGGTGTCGATCGCGGCGCGCCGGGACGGCGAGACCGTGGTCGGAGTGGTCCGCGCCCCCCTGCGGGGCGAGACCTACCGCGCGGTCCTCGGCGGCGGCGCCTTCGTCAACGACCGGCCCGCCCGCACCCGCCCGGCGCCCCCCTTCGACCGCGCCCTGCTCGGCACCGGCTTCGGCTACCTCGCCGAGCGGCGCGCCCGGCAGGCCGAGGTGGTCGCCCGGCTGCTGCCCCAGGTGCGCGACATCCGCCGGGGCGGCTCGGCCGCGATCGACCTGTGCGACGTGGCCACCGGCCGGCTGGACGCGTACTACGAGCGGGGGCTGAACCCGTGGGACCTGGCCGCCGGGGACCTCATCGCCCGGGAGGCCGGCGCCCGCACCGGCGGCCGGCCGGGCGAGCCGGCCTCCGGCGACCTGGTGGTGGCGGCCCCGCCGGGACTCTTCGAGCCGCTCCAGCTGCGCCTCGACGAACTCGGCGCCTGGCACGACTGAACGCGTGCGTACGGGCCCCGGCGGTGATCACCGCCGGGGCCCGTACGGAGAAAGGGGAGTGGGCCCGGGGCGTGGCCCGTACGGCGGATGCCTGCCGTCGGGCGGGAGCTCCGGAGCGGGTGCTCCTCGGTGGTTCGGTCAGACGTGCGCGGTGCTGCCCTGCTCGACGGTGACGCCGTGTTCGGCGGCCAGTCGGTGGAGGTCGTCCAACTCGGACTGCTCCACGTCGACAAGGAAGTCGTCGCCCGTTTCGCGGGCACGGCTCAGGTCGGACTCGGTCGTCCTGATGCGCTGCAGGAGTCCTGCGGTGAATGCGTCCATGGTTGCGCCCCCTCGTCCTGGGTCGTGGGTCGGCGGCACGGTGTGTGCCCTGGGGAGGGGCGATCACGTCGGAGCACGGCTCTGCGGTAGCCGTCGTGGCGTGCCACTGCACGGTGTGATCGCGGGTGTGTGGTCGTCCTCCCCCCGCGCCCCGCGGCGGAAACCTCCCCGACGGAGAAACTGCGGGAAAGCCGGATGCCCGCCGGCCGTGCCGCGCCCGTTCGCCCCCGGTTCCCGAGGGGTTCACCCGGGAGCCGGTCCGCGGGCGCGCCGGCCCCGGCCGGCAGCCGACCGGGAACGGTCCGGGCGTGCGGTGTCCGCCCCCGCCGATCGGCTCCGCGCCGGCCTCCGCCTTACCGCCGGTTTATGAGCTCAGGGGGCAGGATGGAGCCTCACCCCACGATCGACGTCACCCCACCTCCCGCGGGCGGTGGGGTGCCAGAGGAAGGACTAACGACGTGCGCGTACTCGTCGTCGAGGACGAGCAGCTGCTCGCCGATGCGGTGGCCACCGGACTGCGCCGGGAGGCCATGGCCGTGGACGTCGTGTACGACGGTGCGGCGGCCCTGGAGCGCATCGGGGTGAACGACTACGACGTCGTCGTGCTCGACCGGGACCTGCCGCTCGTCCACGGGGACGACGTCTGCCGCCGGGTCGTGGAGCTCGGCATGCCCACCCGGGTCCTGATGCTCACCGCCTCCGGCGACGTCAGCGACCGGGTCGAGGGCCTGGAACTCGGCGCCGACGACTACCTGCCCAAGCCCTTCGCGTTCAGCGAGCTGATCGCCCGGGTCCGGGCGCTGGGACGGCGCACCAGCGTCCCCCTGCCGCCGGTGCTGGAGCGGGCCGGCATCAAGCTGGACCCCAACCGCCGAGAGGTCTTCCGCGACGGCCGTGAGGTGCAGCTGGCGCCGAAGGAGTTCGCGGTCCTGGAGGTGCTGCTGCGCAGCGAGGGGGCCGTGGTCTCGGCGGAGCAGCTGTTGGAGAAGGCGTGGGACGAGAACACCGACCCGTTCACCAACGTGGTCCGGGTCACCGTGATGACCCTGCGCCGCAAGCTCGGTGAGCCCGCGGTGATCATCACCGTGCCCGGTTCCGGATACCGGATCTGATCGACGTGGCCGCGACACCCCCGCCGCCGCCCGCAGCGCCCCCGAAACCCACCTGGCCCCCCAGGCGTCCGGACGCGCCCTTCCCCTGGCTGCGGCCGACCATCCGGATAAGGCTCACCCTGCTCTACGGCGGCATGTTCCTGATCGCGGGCATCCTGCTGCTGTCGATCATCTACCTGTTGGCGGCGCAGGCCGTGCACGACGGCACGACGCTGCCGTTCAAGCTGATCTCCGGCGAGGTCCGCATCACCAGCCAGATGTGTCCGCAGCTCTCCGACTCGGCGAACAGCAAGGGGGAGGCGTTCAACAGCGCGCTGGACGCCTGCATGGGCAGTCAGCGCCGGCACGCGCTGGACGCCCTGCTGAGCCGGTCCCTGATGGCGCTGCTGGGGCTGAGCGTGATCGCCTTCGCCTTCGGCTACGCGATGGCGGGACGGGTCCTGTCGCCGCTGGGCCGCATCACCCGCACGGCGCGTCGGGTGGCCGGTTCCGACCTGACCCGGCGGATCGAGCTGGACGGCCCAGACGACGAGCTGAAGGAGCTGGCCGACACCTTCGACGACATGCTGGAGCGTCTGGAGCGCGCCTTCACTGCCCAGCAGCGGTTCGTCGGCAACGCCTCGCACGAGCTGCGCACCCCGCTCGCCATCAACCGCACCCTGCTGGAGGTCCACCTCTCGGACCCCGGTGCGCCGCCGGAGCTCCAGCAGCTCGGCAAGACCCTGCTCGCCACCAACGAGCGCAGCGAACAGCTGGTGGAGGGGTTGTTGCTGCTGGCCCGCAGCGACAACCAGATCGTGGAGCGCAAGCCGGTGGACCTCGCCGAGGTCGCCTCGCGGGCCATCGAGCAGGTGCACGCGGAGGCCGAGCAGCGCGCCGTGGCGATCCGCGGGGTGCAGGAGCCCGTGGTGGTGCAGGGCAACGGCGTCCTGTTGGAACGGATCGCGTTGAACCTGGTGCAGAACGCCGTGCGCTACAACGTCGCCCGGGGCGGCTGGGTGGAGGTGTCCACCGAGGCCCAGCACGGCCAGGCGGTGCTGGTGGTGTCGAACACCGGGCCCGTGGTGCCCGCCTACGAGGTCGACAACCTCTTCGAGCCCTTCCGCCGGCTGCGCACCGAGCGGACGGGCAGCGACAAGGGTGTGGGGCTCGGCCTCTCGATCGCCCGCTCGGTGGCGAGGGCCCACGGGGGACGTATCATCGCGGAGCCCCGCGAAGGGGGCGGGCTCGTGATGCGCGTCACGCTTCCGATCTGACACACTGCCCCCCGACACGCAGAGGATGTTCGCTTTGAGCGGAATTTTCGGGATTCGCTCCCGACGTCTTCCTGTGTGATCGATCACAGGGGCCGCATTCCGGTCGTCTACTCTTCGTGATCGTCCGCACCCCTGGAGGGCCGGGAAAGTCCGGGTTTTCAGGGGTCCCGGTCACGGGAAGTACACGGGGTGGCGCCTGTGAGCAGCAATGACGGGACCAGGTAGGGTCCCGACCGCCATCCACCCGGATCACCTCTGGGTCATCCGGCTGGGTGTCGATTGAGTAACGGACCTTGATGTGAGGCAAAATCTCCGCTTCAGGTCGGGCACAACCCCGGCCTCCCATGCGTTACGAGCGCTGAGACACCCGCAGACACCCAGAGGGGGAGAGCGATATGGCAACGGACTACGACACTCCACGCAAGACCGATGACGACCTCAACGAGGACAGCATCGAAGAGCTGAAGTCCCGGCGGAACGACAAGTCGGCGTCCACGGTGGACGTCGACGAGTTCGAGGCCGCCGAGGGGCTGGAACTGCCCGGAGCGGACCTCTCGAACGAGGAACTGGCCGTCCGGGTCATGCCCAAGCAGGCGGACGAGTTCACCTGCATGAGCTGCTTCCTGGTCCACCACCGCAGTCAGCTGGCCCGTGAGAAGAACGGCCAGCCGATCTGCCGCGACTGCGACTGAGGCGGGGTCGGCCGTGACTGGCTCGACCCCACCCCGGAAGCGCCGCTTCCGTTGGCGGGGAGCGGACGAAGCGAGCACCGAACCGTCATCGGGACCGGCACAGCGGTCCACGGACGCGCGTGACGACGAGCGGGGCCATCCGGCCTCGCTCGAAGCGCGGGGCGGAGCGGACGGCGCTGCGGGGCACCAGGAGGTCATACCCGAGGGCGAGGCGGCGGCATGGGCGGACGCCCTGCACGCCACCGGAGCCGTCGTCGTGCCCGCGGACCGTCCCGGGGCGCCCGAGGAGCGCCCCCGGGGCCGCATGGCCGCGGTCCGGGACGGCGTCCGCAAGGGCGGCGACCGCGCCAAGGCGGGCGTGGCGTACCTCGCCGACCGGATCATCGAGAACGCCCCCAGGATCCCCGTCCGCGACCTGGCGACCCTGCGTCGACAGTTCCCCGGCCTCTCGCCGGAACGGCTCGCGGACAAGCTCGTGAACGGCGCCGCGAACGCCACCTCGACGGTGGGCGCCGGCGTCGGCGCGGCGGCGATGCTGCCCGCCCCGCCCGCCATGCCGGCGGAACTGGCGGCCGAGATCACCGGCGTCGCCGCGATCGAGCTGAAGCTGATCGCCGAGTTGTACGAGGTCTACGGACAGCGTCCGCCCGGCGGTCTCAAGGAGCGCACCGCCGTCTACCTGACGACCTGGTCGGAGGAGCGCGGCATCGACGTGACCAAACCGTCGACGATCAACGCCGCGCTCGGCGTCCAGATGAAGCGCGAACTGCGTCAACAGATCATGAAACGCATGGTGCGCAACCTCCCCAACCTGATGCCCTTCATGGTCGGGGCGGCCGTCGGCGCCGTCATGAACCGGCGGGACACCCACAAGCTGGCCCGGCGCATCCGGGACGACCTGCGCGTGCGCCAGGTCGCCTGGGCCGACCTGCCCGAGATCCCCCTCGGCGCGGACGGCGGCACCCTGGGCGGCGCCCCCGGGCGCCGCGAGATCGAGGGCTGAGCCCCGCCGGGGGCTCAGCCGGTGCGGGACGAGGCGAGGGCCGCGGCCAGGGCCTCGGGCGCGCGGGTGGAGACGTACACGTAGGGCGTGGGGTCCTCGGGGTCGGTCACCGGGACCCGCAGCGCCGTCGGGATGTACCCCCGCAGCAGCAGGTACGCGCGGGGGTCCGCCTTGTGGGTCCGCCAGGCCCTGGCCTCCTCGGCGTCCAGGACCTCGGGTTCGCCCAGCGCCGAGAGCGGGATCCGGGCGTCGCCGGCCACCAGCGAGTCGCCGACCACCCTGATCCGCGCCGATCCGTACGAACTGGTGATCACCGCGGCCAAGGCCGTGCCGCCGACCAGACCCCCGAGCATGGCGAGCGCACCGAACGGCAGGCCGATCAGCCCCAGGGAGACACCGGCCAGCAGGGTCACCAACCACCACGAACGGGGCGCGGTGAGACGTTCTTCGTAGGGCGCTGCCGAAAGGTCCATGACCGCTAGCTTGGCACGCCCCCGCGTCCGTCCCGGTCCCAGGGCCCGCCCGTCCGGAGGGGCGCGGACGGGCGGGTAAGGTCTGCGCCTGTGAGTGGTACTTCGACCGTCCTGACGCCTCCCGCGGACGCCATAGCGCCGGTACGGCACCCCGCTGCCCCCGCGCCCGGCGAACCGCTCGGTTCCCACTACGACCGGTGCTTCGGCTGCGGCGGGGAGCAACCCCACGGGCTGCACCTCGTGGCCCGCGCCGAGGAGGGGGTACGGGTCAGCGCCGAGTTCACGGTGCGCCCCGCCCACCAGGGCGCGCCCGGGCTGGCGCACGGCGGTGTCCTCGCCACCGCGCTGGACGAGACGCTCGGCTCCCTGAACTGGCTGCTGCGGGTCATCGCCGTCACCGGTCGTCTGGAGACCGACTACCTCCGTCCGGTGCCCGTGGGCACCGTGCTGCACCTCGACGCCGAGGTCGTCGCCGTCGCCGGGCGGAAGATCTACTCCCGTGCGTCGGGTCGGATCGGCGGCCCCGACGGTCCCGAGGCGGTGCGCGCGAACGCCGTGTTCATCGAGGTCGAGGTGGAGCACTTCGTGGACAACGGCCGCACCGAGGAGGTCCGGGCGGTCCTCGGCGACCCCGACGCCCTGCGCCGGGCCCGTGCCTTCGAGGTGAGCCCGTGAGCGCCGACCGTTCGACGCCGTCGCCGGGCCCGGCCGTCGCCCGCCCCGAGCTGCCCGTCCTCATCCGACGGGTCGACCCCGAGGTGCCGCTGCCCGCGTACGCGCTGCCCGGCGACGCGGGCGCGGACCTGCGCACCACCGAGGCCCACGACCTCGCGCCGGGCGAGCGGGCCGTCCTGCCCACCGGGGTCGCGATCGCACTGCCGGACGGCTACGCGGCCTTCGTGCACCCGCGCTCCGGGCTCGCCGCCCGGCTCGGTGTCGCCCTGGTGAATGCGCCGGGGACGGTTGATGCCGGGTACCGTGGGGAGATCAAGGTGATCGTGGTGAATCTCGATCCGCGCGAGCACGTGCGGTTCGAGCGCTTCGACCGGATTGCCCAACTGGTTGTCCAGCAAGTCGAGAGGGTGAGCTTCCGGGAGGTCGCGGACCTTCCCGGTTCGGCGCGGGCCGAGGGGGGCTTCGGGTCCACCGGCGGTCATGCCTCGGTGGACGCTCCGGATGGGCCCGTGGGTGGGAATCAATACGCATCGGTCGGAACCGACCGGGAAGGACGATGACGTGTTCGGACGTCGCAAGAAGATGAGCTCCCCCGAGGACGCGGAAGACGCGACGGCGGCGGACGCGACGGGCGAGGCCGAGCAGGTCGACGACGGCGACGGGACGGAGCGCGTCCGGTTGGAGCCGGAGCCCCGTCCCGACGGCCCCTGGGACAGCTCCGAGGTGCGCGAACCGGGCGAGGGCCGGGTCGACCTGGGCGGGCTGTTCGTGCCCGGGGTCGACGGCATGGAACTGCGCGTCGAGGTCGCCGGGGACGCCATCGTCGCCGCGACCGTCGTGCTCAAGGACAGCGCCATCCAGCTCCAGGGCTTCGCCGCTCCCAAGCGGGAGGGCATCTGGGGCGAGGTGCGCGAGGAGATCGCCTCCGGCATCACCCAGCAGGGCGGCGTCATCGACGAGGTGCAGGGACCGCTCGGCTGGGAGCTGCGGGCCCAGGTGCCCGTGCAGTTGCCGGACGGAACGGGCGGCTTCCAGGTGGTGCGGTTCGTCGGCGTCGACGGCCCCCGCTGGTTCCTGCGCGGGGTGATCTCCGGCCAGGGCGCGGTGCAGCCGCAGGCCGCGGGGCTGCTGGAGCAGATCTTCCAGGACACCGTCGTGGTCCGGGGCGACGGCCCGATGGCGCCCCGTGACCCGATCGTCCTCCAGCTCCCGAACAACGCCCAGATGGTGCCCGAAGGGGTCCAGCAGGAGGAGCAGGCCACCTCCCGGTTCTCCGGGGGCATGGGCCAGCTCGCCCGGGGCCCGGAGATCACCGAGGTCCGCTGAGCGTGGAGCACGCTCCGTGTCGTGACGTGCGGGTCGTGACACGGAGTCGACTCCCACCGGTCCCGTGCGGACCGTTGCTCCCGATGGTGCGGCGTGACCATACTGTCGGACGGTTCGGAGCACGGGTACGGGAGCGGGCATGACACGGGGGGCCACAGGGGCGGACGGGGCCGTGACGGCCCACGGCTCGACGACGCGGACCGCGGAGCCCGCCCGGGGTCCCATGGTCCGGGTGGCGGACCTCCGCCGGTCCTACGGCACCGGCGCCGCCGCGGTGCACGCGCTGAAGGGCGTGACCTTCACCGTCCCGCGCGGCGAACTCGTCGCCCTCAAGGGGCGCTCCGGCTCCGGCAAGACCACCCTGTTGAACCTGGTCGGCGGGCTCGACTCCCCGGACCAGGGCACCGTCCACGTCGACGGCCACGACCTGGCCGACCTGGACGAGGCCGGTCTGCTCCGGCTGCGACGGGACCGCATCGGCTTCGTCTTCCAGTCCTTCGGGCTGATCCCGATCCTCAGTGCCGCCGAGAACGTCGGCGTGCCCTTGCGGCTGCGCGGCGTGCCCGCGGCGGAACGCGACGAACGGGTGGCCCTGCTGTTGTCGCTCGTCGGTCTCGCCGACCACGCCCGGCAACGACCCGGGGAGCTCTCCGGCGGCCAGCGGCAGCGGGTCGCCATCGCCCGTGCCCTCGCCAACCGGCCGTCCCTGATCATCGCCGACGAGCCCACCGGCCAGCTGGACGCCGAGACCGGTCAGGCCGTGATGGAGCTGCTGCGCGCCGTCGTGCGCAGCGAGGGCGTCACCGCGCTGGTGGCGACCCACGACGCGGCGCTGCTCGACCTCGCCGACCGGGTGCTCGAACTCAGCGACGGGGAGATCGTCGAGGGCGCCTGACCCGGGCCGGCCCTCTGCGCCCGCCCGGCCTTCCACGCCCCCACCAGCGGCTTTGCCCGTGAAGCCGGTCCATCAGGGTTCCGTCAAGGTGCCGCAATAGTCGATCATTCGTCCGATTTGTCGAATGTCGGGGCTGTACCGTCGGAGCGCGATCAACGGTGGTGCGCGGGTGTGAGTGGAAGACAATGGGGCCATGGGACGCGGCAGGCTAAGGATTTATCTCGGTGCGGCGCCGGGTGTGGGGAAGACGTATGCGATGTTGTCGGAGGGGCATCGGCGGGTGGAGCGGGGGACGGATTGTGTGGTGGGGTTCGTGGAGCATCATGGCCGGCCGCGGACGGAGGTGATGTTGCACGGTTTGGAGCAGGTGCCTCGGGTGGGGGTGGGGTATCGGGGTGGGGTGTTTGAGGAGATGGATGTGGTGGGGGTGTTGGCGCGGCGGCCGGTGGTGGTGTTGGTGGATGAGTTGGCGCATTCGAATGTGCCGGGGTCGCGGAATGCGAAGCGGTGGCAGGACGTGGAGGAATTGTTGTCGGCCGGGATTGATGTGGTGTCGACGGTGAACATTCAGCATTTGGAGTCGTTGGGTGATGTGGTGGAGTCGATTACGGGGGTGCGGCAGCGGGAGACGGTGCCGGATGAGGTGGTGCGGCGGGCGGATCAGATCGAGTTGGTGGACATGTCGCCGCAGGCGTTGCGGCGTCGGATGGCGCACGGGAACATTTATCAGTCGGACAAGGTCGATGCGGCGTTGTCGAATTATTTCCGTCCGGGGAATTTGACGGCGTTGCGGGAGTTGGCGTTGTTGTGGGTGGCGGACCGGGTCGACGAGTACCTCCAGCAGTACCGGGGCGAGCACAACATCCGCAGCACCTGGCAGGCCCGGGAGCGGATCGTGGTGGGGGTGACGGGGGGTCCGGAGGGGGAGACGTTGATACGGCGTGCGGCGCGGTTGGCGGAGAAGGGTGCGGGGGGTGAGGTGTTGGCGGTGTACGTGTCGCGGAGTGACGGGTTGACGGCGGCGTCGCCGAAGGAGTTGGCGGTGCAGCGGGGGTTGGTGGAGGGGTTGGGGGGGACGTTTCATCATGTGGTGGGTGATGATGTGCCGTCTGCGTTGTTGGAGTTTTCTCGTGGGGTGAATGCGACGCAGGTGGTGTTGGGGTCTTCGCGGCGCCGGGCGTGGCAGTACGTGTTCGGGCCGGGTGTGGGTGCGACGGTGGCGCGGGATTCGGGTCCTGATCTGGACGTGCACATCGTGACGCACGAGGAGGTGGCGCGGGGGCGTGGGTTGCCGGTGGCGCGGGGTGCGCGGCTGGGTCGGCAGCGGATCGTGTGGGGATGGCTCACCGGTGTCCTCGGCCCGATCGTCCTCGCCCTGACCCTCACCAACGTCGACGCCCACCTGGGCCTGGCCAACGACATGCTGTTGTTCCTGACGCTCACGGTGGCCGCGGCGCTGCTGGGCGGACTCTGGCCGGCACTGGCCTCCGCGGCCTTCGGCTCCTTCCTGCTGAACTGGTTCTTCACCCCGCCGCTGCACCGCGTCACCATCGCGGACCCCAAGAACATCGTCGCCATAGTGATCTTCGTGGGGGTGGCGGTGGCGGTGGCGTCGGTGGTGGACGTGGCGGCGCGGCGTACGCATCAGGCGGCGCGGTTGCGGGCGGAGTCGGAGGTGTTGTCGTTCTTGGCGGGGAGCGTGTTGCGGGGGGAGACGTCGCTGGACGCGTTGTTGGACCGGGTGCGGGAGACGTTCGGGATGGAGTCGGTGGCCTTGCTGGAGCGGGAGGGTGACGTGGCGCCCTGGACGTGTGCGGGGAGCGTGGGTCCCGCTCCGGTGAAGCGTCCGGAGGACGCGGACGTGGACGTGCCGGTCGACGACCACCTGGCGTTGGCGCTGTCCGGGCGGGTGCTGCCGGCCGAGGACCGCCGCGTCCTGGCGGCCTTCGCGGCGCAGGCGGTGGTGGTGCTGGACCGCCGACGCCTGCGCGAGGAGGCCGACCGGGCCCGCCGCCTCGCCGAGGGCAACCGCATCCGCACCGCCCTCCTCGCCGCCGTCAGCCACGACCTCCGCACCCCCCTCGCCGGCATCAAGGCCGCCGTCTCCTCGCTGCGCTCCGACGACGTCGCCTGGTCCGAGGAGGACGAGGCGGAGCTGCTGGCCGGCATCGAGGCCGGCGCCGACCGCCTTGACCACCTGGTGGGGAACCTGCTCGACATGTCCCGGCTCCAGACCGGCACCGTCCAACCCCTGATCCGCGAGGTGGACCTCGACGAGGTGGTGCCGATGGCCCTGGCCGGCGTCCCCGAGGGCAGTGCGTGCCTCGACATACCGGAGACCCTGCCCATGGTCCGCGTCGATCCCGGACTGCTGGAGCGCACCGTCGCCAACGTCGTCGAGAACGCCGTCAAGTACAGCCCCGAGGGCCGGCGGGTCCTCGTCGCGGCCAGCACCCTGGGCCCCCGGGTGGAACTGCGGGTCGTCGACCGCGGGCCCGGGGTCCCCGAGGAGGCCAAGGAGCGCATCTTCGAGCCCTTCCAGCGCCACGGGGACGCCCCGCGCGGCGCCGGGGTCGGCCTCGGCCTCGCCGTCGCCCGCGGCTTCGCCGAGTCCATGGGCGGCACCCTCACCGCGGAGGACACCCCCGGCGGCGGCCTCACCATGGTGCTGACCCTCACCGCCGCGCCCGGCCACGCCCGGTCCGGACCGGAACTCCCCGCCACGGTCACCTCGTGACCGCACACCCCGCCCGGGCCGCCGTGGTCCCGGACGCACCGGCCCCGGACGCCCGGGCCACGGACAACCAGAAAGGCAGGCGCTCATGACCCGGGTGCTCGTGGTCGACGACGAACCCCAGATCGTCCGCGCGCTCGTGATCAACCTCAAGGCCCGCAAGTACGAGGTGGACGCCGCTGCGGACGGCGCCACCGCGCTCCAGCTGGCCGCCGCCCGCCACCCCGACGTCGTGGTCCTCGACCTCGGCCTGCCGGACATGGACGGGGTCGAGGTGATCAAGGGGCTGCGCGGCTGGACCCGGGTGCCCATCCTGGTGCTGTCGGCACGGCACAGCTCCGACGAGAAGGTCGAGGCGCTGGACGCCGGTGCCGACGACTACGTGACCAAGCCCTTCGGCATGGACGAACTGCTGGCCCGGCTGCGGGCGGCGGTCCGCCGCGCCGAACCGACCGGCGGCGGGGACGACGACGTGGTGGTCGAGACGGCGGACTTCACCGTCGACCTGGCCGCGAAGAAGGTCAACCGGGGCGGGCGGGACGTCCGGCTCACCCCCACCGAGTGGCACCTGCTGGAGGTGCTGGTGCGCAACGCCGGACGGCTGGTGAGCCAGAAGCAGCTCCTCCAGGAGGTGTGGGGCCCGTCCTACGGGACCGAGACCAACTACCTGCGGGTCTACATGGCCCAGCTCCGCCGCAAACTGGAGGCCGACCCCTCGCACCCCCGGCACTTCATCACCGAGCCGGGCATGGGGTACCGGTTCGAACACTGAGGCGGCTCCCCGGCCCCTCCCGCCCGGGGCGTCCACGGCGCGGCGGCGCACTCCGCCGACTGGGTACCCTTCCCCTATGAGTGCGCCACGTTCCGACAAGCCGACGGGCCGGTTCCGCCGGATGCTCGACCGGCTCGCCGACATCTCGGCCTCCCAGGAGGACCTGGAGTCCGAGGAACTGCGCGAGGACGCGGAGACGGCCGGTTGCATCCGGATCGGTGACTGCCAGGACCGGCAGATCGTCACCGTTACTGGTACCTTGCGCACGGTCACCCTCCGCCCCCGGGCGGGGGTCCCGGCCCTGGAGGCGGAGCTCTTCGACGGCTCGGCCGCGCTCGACGTGGTCTGGCTCGGCAGGCGCTCCATCGTGGGCATCGAGCCGGGGCGCAAGCTGATCGCCTCCGGCCGGATCGCGATGAGCCGGGGCCGCCGGGTGCTCTTCAACCCGAAGTACGAACTCAGACCCCTTGGACGGGAGTAGCCGGTGACGTCCCTCGACAAGCCGACCGACCACCGGAGCACGGCCCAGGACGGCGGCCCGGGAGCCGAGCCCGCCGACGGGCCGCCGGGGCAGGACGCCAAGGCGGTGACCGAGGCGGCGCTCTTCGAAGCGTTCGGCGGGGTGCGCGGCATGGTCGAGACCGTCGTCCCCGGGCTCCTCTTCGTCACGATCTACACCGTCAACAAGGACCTGCACCTCTCCGCCATCGCGGCCCTCGCGGTCTCGGTGCTGATGGTGGTGGTCCGACTGGTGATGAAGGACACCGTCAAGCACGCCTTCAGCGGGGTCTTCGGCGTCGCCTTCGGCGTGGTCTTCGCGATGATGACCGGCAACGCCAAGGACTTCTACCTGCCCGGCATGCTGTACACGCTCGGGCTCGGCCTCGCCTACGTCATCACGGCCCTCGCGGGCGTTCCCCTGATGGGGCTGGTGCTCGGCCCGATCTTCAAGGAGAACCTCTCCTGGCGGACCCGCAACCCGGGCCGCAAGAAGGCGTACGCCAAGGCCAGCTACGCCTGGGGCGGCATCCTGCTCGCCAAGTCCGCGATCCTGTTCCCCCTGTACTGGTGGGCCGACACCACGCAACTCGGTTGGGTCCTGGTGGCCTTGAAGATCCCGCCGTTCCTGCTGGCGGTCTGGCTGACCTGGATCTTCCTCGCCAAGGCCCCGGCCCCCATCGACGTGTTCGCCGAGATGGAGGAGCGGGAGGCCGCCGAGAAGGCGGCGAAGGACGCGGCCGCAACGGCGCGGACCGAGTAGCCGCGAGAAGCACCCGCCGAACCGCGTGGAGGGGGGGGCCCCGTCGGGGCGCCCCCCCCCCCCCCCCAAAAACCCCCCCCCCCACAACACCCGGCGGCCCCCCCCCCCCCCCCCCCCGGGCCGCCCCAACGACGCG
>NZ_JBEOWM010000020.1:0-121676 GCF_040296045.1 Streptomyces sp. NPDC002490
CCCGCCTCCCCGGCTCCCTCCCCCCTTTGGGGGGGGGGCGCCGGGCGCGCCACCGCCGTGCCCCCCACCCGTTCCGTCGGCCCCCTACAGGTACGGGCCTCCGGTGCGGCCACCGGGGTGGACGTGGTCCTCGTCGCCACCGACGCCCGGGGGCAGCGCCCGACGCATCTGCTCCAGCTGGGCGCGGGCCGCCATCTGCTGGGCGAACAGGGTGGTCTGGATGCCGTGGAACAACCCCTCCAGCCAGCCCACCAGCTGCGCCTGCGCGATCCGCAGCTCCGCGTCGCTCGGGGTGGCCTCGTCGGTGAAGGGCAGCGACAGCCGCTCCAGCTCGTCCACCAGCTCCGGGGCGAGACCGTCCTCCAGCTCCTTCACCGAGCTGGCGTGGATCTCCTTGAGCCGCTGCCGGCTCGCGTCGTCGAGGGGAGCGGCCCGCACCTCCTCCAGGAGCTGCTTGATCATGCTGCCGATGCGCATGACCTTCGCGGGCTGCTCCACCATCTCCGTCACCGGGACCTCGCGGGAGTCCTCGTCCGGGCCGGCGCCGCCGCCGAGCGCCATGCCGTCCTGGCCCACGACCAGGACCTGGGGGCTCTCCTGCGACCGTTCGTTCCTCGGCATCTCCATGCGCTCATTGTCGCGCACCGCGCCGCGGTGCGGGGTGCTGCCCCCGGATCCCGGTCGGCTTCCGTCCGCGCCCCGTCCGCCCGGACGGGGCGCACCCGCTCACCACCGGCGCAGCCGCCACCCCAGGTACCCGAGGCCCAGCCCCATCAGCAGCAGCCCGCTGCCCAGCGAGAGGACCTGGGAACGCGGGTCCCGGGGAGCGGCGGGGTGCGGCACCGCCCCGTCCGCGGCCTGCTCGACGGCCTTGCCGCCGCCGGCCTCGGTGTCGCCCCCCGGCTCCGCCCCGTCCTCGGCGGCACCGCCGTCCGGAACCGTCGCCCGCCCCGACCCGCGCTCCGGTGCGACGGGCCCGGTGGCCTTCGGGGCCGGGGTGGCGGAGCCCTCCCGGCCGGGCCCGGAGGGCTCCGCCGGGCGGCCGGGGCGCAGCCGGCCCTCGCCCGCGCGGCTCCCGGCGCGGGACTCGGCGGGGTCGGGGCGTCCCTCGGCGGGGTCGGGTCCCGGGAAGGAGGGGAGGGAGGAGGGCGGCGGCCCCGGGTCGTCCGGGCGGGCCGGGGCCGGGGCGCCCGGTACGGGCGGGGCCGGCGCCACCGGTCCGCCCGGGGAGGCGGCGGGCACCGCGGCGGAGGGCACGGCGGCGGGGGGCACGGCGGCGGGGGGCCGTCGGGTCGGCGAGGCCGGGGCCGTGACCACGAGGGAGGGCACGGCGGTCGCCGCAGGCGGGACCGCCACGGCGGAGGTCGGGGACCGCCCGGGCGCCGGGTCGGGGGGAGCCAGCAGCAACGCGGTCAGGGCGAGGCCCGTGCCGACCCCGCCGAACGCACCCAGCAACGCAGCCACCGCGACCGCCCTCCGGACCGAACCGTCCCCGCGGCCACCCTCGCCCCCCGGGCCGCACCCGGCACCTCCAGCGCCGCCGTCCGGGGGACGCCCCTGCGCTACGCGGTCAGCAGCACCTTCCCGACGTTGCCGCCCTCCTCCAGCACCCGGTGGCCGAGGGCCGCGTCCCGCATCGGGACGCTCCGGTCGACGACCGGCCGCACCCGCCCGGAGGCGACCAGCGGCCAGACGTGCTCCCGCACCTCGGCGACGATCGCCGCCTTCTCCGCCCCGGGACGGCCGCGCAGCGAGGTCGCCACCACCGCGGCCCGCTTGGCCAGCAGGGCGCCGATGTCCAGTTCGGCCCGGGTGCCGCCCTGCATCCCGATGATGACGAGCCGTCCGTTCTCGGCCAGCGCCCGGACGTTCCGGTCCAGGTACTTCGCGCCGACGATGTCGAGGACCACGTCCGCGCCCGCCCCGTCGGTGGCCCGCCGGACCTCCTCGACGAAGTCCTGTTCCCGGTAGTCGATCAGCAGGTCGGCGCCGAGCCCGGCGCAGCGGCGCAGCTTCTCGGGGGAGCCGGCGGTGACGGCGACCCGGGCACCGACCGCCTTGGCCAACTGGATGGCGAGGGTGCCGATGCCGCTGCCGCCGCCGTGGAGGAGGACGGTCTCGGCGGGCCGCAACCGGGCGACCATGAACAGGTTGGACCACACCGTGCAGGCCACCTCGGGCAGGGCCGCCGCCTCCACCAGGGACACCCCCTCGGGCTTGGGCAGCAGTTGCCCCACCGGCACCGCGACCCGCTCCGCGTAGCCGCCGCCCGAGAGCAGGGCGCACACCTCGTCCCCCACCGACCAGCCCGCCACCCCGGGACCCAGTGCGGCGACCCGCCCGGAGCACTCCAGCCCGGGGTACGGGGACGCCCCGGGCGGCGGGTCGTACAGGCCGCGGCGTTGCAGCAGGTCGGCCCGGTTGACCGCGCTGGCGACCACCTCGACCAGGACTTCCCCCTCGCGCGGGGCGGGCTCGGGCACGTCCGCCCACCGGAGGACCTCGGGCCCGCCGGGGGCCGGGATCGTGATTGCCTTCATGGCCACCACGCTACCCAGCGGGGGGCGTGGCGGGCGGGGCGGTGGCCGGGAACCCGGCGAGCCGCCGACGCGTCCCTCCCACGGACGACGGGCCGGCCCGGAGGGGGGATGGTGTGGTGGAGCAGCCGAGGACGGCGCTCGCCGAGCGGATCGCGGAGCGGAGGAGGGGCCTTGGTGACCCGCGCGCGTTGGTCGGTGAGATGCGGCGCTCGATCCTCCTGGTGCCGATGACCGGCGGCGGGCTGTGGTCGACGCGGTCGGGCGGGGTGCGGTGGATCTGCGGGTTCACCGACGAGACCGCCTTGGCCCGGTTCGCGCTGCGTCACGGACACCGTGAACAGCCCGTGGAGTACGCCGCGTTGCGGGGGGCACGGATCGTCGACGAGGTCGTGCCGACCCTGGGGGAGCCCGCCGGGCTGGCGGTGGACGTCGCGACCGAGGACGGGTCGATGTTCTTCCCGCCGGTGGTCGGCGTCGTCGGGGACGGTGCGGCCGTGGACGTCGAGGCGGAGGAGGAACACGGGAATGGCCGGTGAAGGGGCGGACCTGCGGTTCGACAAGGCGTCCGTCGCGAAGTTCACGCAGGGCGTGGGCGCGACGATCGACGGGCTCGGCGAACTCGGCGGGGCCACGGGTTCGAAGATGGGCAAGGGCTTCTCGGAGTTGTCGATGACCGGGATGGAGGTCGGCCATCACGGCCTGTCGGCCGACTTCGAGGACTTCTGCGAACGCTGGGAGTGGGGCGTGCGGGCCTTGGTCGCCGATGCCAGCGCGCTCGCGAACCGCCTGGGCCTGGCCGCGGGCACCCAGTGGGAACACGACAGTTACGTGGAGGGCGCGTTGAAGGTGGGCGTCAACTCCGTGATGGGCGGCAGTCCGTACGCCTCGGAGGAGGACATCGCCCGGCAGGACTGGGGCGAGGTGTTCACGCCGGACGCCCTGGAGCCGGAGTGGAGCGGGGAGTCCTGGGAGCGGGCCGGTCAGGAGATGGGGCAGACCTGGCAGGACACCGGCCGCACCGTCCTCACCGAGGGCCGGGGCGGGCAGCAGGCGGAGGCGCTCAAGGACGCCTTCGGCGTGTCCGACGGGCAGTGGGAGCGGGGGCTGGAGGACGTCTTCGGCCCCTCGCCCCAGGAACGCGCCCGGCAGGCCGAGCAGCCGGGTGAGTCCGGGGGGAACTGACCATGGGCGTGGGCGACTTCCTCAGTGACATCACGCCCGACTCGGTCGAGAACGCGGTCGAGGACGGTGCGGAGTGGGTCGGCAACCGGGTGGAGGACGCCGGGAACTGGACCGCCGACCGCCTGGACGACGTCGGTTGGGAGTCCGGTTCGGAGTGGGTGCGGGAACAGTCCCGCTCCGTCGCCAACCGGATGGGCGCCGAGGTCGACGAGATGGACCTCGGGCAGACCGAGGACAAGACCAAGCTGGTCCACGGCAGTGCCGCCGAGATCCGCTCCTCGGCCACGAAGCTCCGTGCCTTCCGCGCCGCGTTCGACGACGCCGGCGAAGGGCTCAAGGGCCTGAAGTCCACCGAACTGAAGGGCGAGGCGGCCGAGGCGCTGCGGACCGCGGTGAGCACCCAGCCGCCCAAGTGGTTCGCCGGGGCCGACGCGTGCGAGAAGGCCGCGGCCGCGATGGAGGGCTTCGCCGGCACCGTCACCTGGGCACAGGGTCGGGCACAGGTGGCGATCGACAAGTGGAAGGAAGGCACCGCGGCCTCCCGGGACGCCGCGGACGCCCACCGCAAGAAGGTCGACGACTACAACAGGGCGGCCGACCGCTACAACGCCCGGCCCGCCGACCAGCGCGACCCGTCCACCCTGCCGCCGTGCCCTGCTCCGACCTTCGACGACCCGGGCAAGAAGCTGATGCAGGACGCCCAGGACATCCTCGCCGAAGCCCGCAAGCAGCGGAACACGGCCGCGGAGACGGCGCGCACCGCGGTCCGCGCCGCCCGGGACCTGGCTCCCGCGAAACCCTCCTACGCACAGCAGGCGGGCGACGGGTTCCAGGAACTGCAGATCATGCGGGAGCACGTCGGCAGCGGCCTGATCAAGGGCACCGCGGGACTGCTGAACTTCGTCCGCGGGATCAACCCCCTGGACCCGTACAACATCACGCACCCCGCCGAGTACGCGACCAACCTCAACAGCCTGGCCGCCGGGGTGGTGATCGCCGCCAACGACCCGGTGGGCACGGGCAAGCAGATGATCGGCGACTTCATGCGGGACCCCTACGAGGGCTTCGGCCGGCTGCTGCCGGACGTCGCGCTGACCGCGGCCACCGCCGGCGGCGGCGCCGCGGTCAAGGCGGTGCGCGTCGCCGAGAACGCCGCCGACGCCGCGAAGGCGCGCAAGCTGGTCGACGACGACCCGGACGGCGCCCACAACACCTCGGACGGCGACCGCAAGAAGGGCGGCGACCCGGTCGACCTCGCCACCGGCCGGATGTTCCTCCCCCAGACCGACGTCGCGCTGCCGGGCATCCTGCCGCTGGTCTTCACCCGCCGCACCGAGTCCGGTTGCGCGGTGGGCCGCTTCCTGGGGCCCGCCTGGACCTCCACCGTCGACGAGCGGCTGGAGATCGACGCGCTCGGCGTCCTGCACGTGACCGCCGAAGGACTCCTGATCCCGTACCCGCATCCCGTGCCGGGCGCTCCCACGGAGCCGGCGACGGGCGGCGCCCGCACCCTGTTGGCCCGTGACGCCGACGGCCACTACACGGTCACCGCCGCCGACAGCGGCCTCACCTTCCACTTCACCGCCCCGACCGACGGCGAACCGGGGGAGGACGGCCGCGCCTGGCTCTCCGGCATCACCGAGCGGAACGGCCACTGCCTCACCGTCGACCGCGCCGACAGCGGTGTGCCGACCGCGCTGGTCCACTCGGCGGGCCACCACCTGAAGCTGTCCGTCACCGACGGGCTGATATCCGGTCTGTCCCTGGTCGGTGCCGGTGAGGGCGGCGCCGACCTCCCCCTGATGAGCTACGGGTACACGAACGGCGACCTCACCACCGTCACCAAGCCGTCCGGGGCCACCACCACCTTCGTCTACGACGACCGCCATCGGGTCACCGCCTGGATCGACTCCAACGACAGCCGTTACGACTACTTCTACGACGACCGCGACCGCGTCGTGGCGGAGGGCGGCGAGGCCGGCCACGTCCAGATCGCCCTGACCTACACCGATCCGGACCCGGAGACCGGCCACCACACCACCACCCTCACCACCGCGTCCGGGCACACGACCCGGCACCTGTTCGGCCCCCGCTGCCGTCTGCTGGCGCTCACCGACCCGCTGGGCCACACCACCCGGTTCACCTACGACCCGCACGGCAATCCCCTGAGCCGCACGGACCCCCTGGGCAACACCACGTCCTTCTCCTACGACGAGGACGGCCGGCTCGTCTCCGCCACCCGCCCCGACGGCAGCGAACTGCGGACCGTGCGCGGCCCGTTCGGGCTGCCGGTGGAGGTCCACGGCCCGGACGGCACCCGGACGGTCCACGCGTACGACGAACGCGGCAACCGCACGACCGTCACCGATCCAGCGGGCGCCACCACCCGTCACACCTACGACGACGCCGGCCGACTCACCTCCGTCACCGACGCCCTCGGGGCCACGACGCACGTGGTGTGCGACGCGTCGGGGCTGCCCCGGGCAGTGACCGACCCGTCCGGAGGCGTCACCCGCACGGACCGCGACGCCCTCGGCCGCCCGGTCCGGACCACCGACCCGACGGGAGGGGTCACCCACTTCGCGTGGGACGCCGACGGCCAACTCGCCCGGCGCACCGCACCCGACGGCTCGACCGAGGCGTGGACCTACGACGGCGAGGGCAACTGCCTCACCCACACCGACGCCTCCGGTGGCGTCTCCCGCTTCGAGTACACCCACTTCGACCTGCCCCTGGCCCGCACCGGGCCGGACGGCGTCCGCTACGAGTTCGAGCACGACGCGGACCTCCAGCTCACCCGCGTCACCAATCCACAAGGGCTGACCTGGACCTACGCGTACGACGGAGCCGGCCACACCGTCTCCGAGACCGACTTCGACGGACGCACCCTCACCTACCGCATGGACGCCGCCGGCCGGCTCGCCGCGCGCACCGACGCGCTCGGCGGCACCATCGCGTTCGAACGGGACCGGCTCGGCCAGGTGGTCCGCAAGGACGTCGACGGCCGGGTGACGACCTACGCCCACGACCGTGCCGGACGCCTGTCGGAGGCGGTCGGACCGGACGGCGAACTCCGCTACCAGTACGACCGCCGGGGCAACGTCAAGACCGAACTCGTCGACGGGCGTGCCACCGTCTACGCCTACGACGCCCTGGGCCGCCGCACCCGCCGCACCACCCCCACCGGCCACGTCACGTCCTACGCCTACGACCCCGGCGGTCGGCCCGGGCGCCTGACCACCGGCGGTCACGGCATCGACTTCACCCACGACGCCGCCGGCCGGGAGCTCACCCGCACCGTCGACGGCACGATCACCCTGTCCTCGGCCTGGGACGAGGCCGGACGCCTGGCCGAACACCGCATCAGCGCCGGGGCGCGCACCCTCAACAGCCGTTCCTACGCCTACCGTGCCGACGGCCACCTGCTCTCCGTGGCGGACCGACTCTCCGGCACCCGCACCTTCGACCTCGACCGGACCGGACGGATCACCGCCGTCCACGCCGAGGGCTGGACGGAGCGGTACGCCTACGACGCGGCCGGCAACCAGACCAGCGCGTCCTGGCCGTCCCGCCACCCGGGCCACGAAGCCACCGGCGAGCGCGCCTACACCGGCACCACGATCACCCGCGCCGGCCGGGTCCGCTTCGCACACGACGCCCTCGGCCGGGTCACCCTGCGCCAGAAGACCCGGCTCTCCCGCAAGCCCGACACCTGGCGCTACGCGTGGGACACGGAGAACCGCCTCACCTCCGTGACCACCCCCGACGGCACCCGCTGGCGATACCGCTACGACCCCCTCGGCCGCCGCACCGCCAAACAACGCCTGGCCGCCGACGGCGAGACCGTGGCCGAAGAGGTCCGGTTCACCTGGGACGGCCTCACCCTGTGCGAACAGACCGGCCACCAGCCCGGACAGTCGCACACCGTCGCCCTCACCTGGGACCACCGGGACCTCGTCCCCCTCGCCCAGACCGAGCGCATCCTCACCGCCGACGACCGGCAACAGGAGATCGACCGCCGGTTCTTCGCCATCGCCACCGACCTCATCGGCACCCCCACCGAACTGGTCGACGAGTCCGGCGACCTCGCCTGGCGCTCCCGCTCCACCCTCTGGGGCACCACCGCCTGGGCCCGCGACAGCAGCACCTACACCCCGCTGCGCTTCCCCGGCCAGTACTACGACCCCGAAACCGGCCTCCACTACAACCACTTCCGCCACTACGACCCCGAAACCGGCCGCTACACCTCCCCGGACCCCCTCGGCCTGGCCCCGGCGCCGAACCCCCTCGCCTATGTGGACAACCCGCACAGCGGGTGCGATCCGCACGGGCTCATGCCCAAGTACACGAGGGAGGAAAGGGCTCAACAACGGACCCAGAAGGCCGTAGACAAGATCATCGATGATGCGCAGAACGGGAAATTGCAGAAGCACAAAAATTACCATGGGGATACGGGTCACGGATTTACCGACGAGCGAGTACTGGAGGTTCTAAAAAACCCAGATGCGGTGTATCTATCGACGGGAACGAGCGGAAGGGTGCTCTTTCGGCAGGGTGAGGATCTGGTGGTGACCGAGGGACCTGGCTCCAAGTCCGGCCAGGTCATCACCGCGTACGGATCGTCAGGGATCAAGGGCGAATCCGGAGCAACTGCGCTCGGCGGCAAGCCCACAGACCCTGGCGCACCGATCACTCACGAGGACATCGTGGAAGGTAGGATTCCAGCCAAGGATGGATTCATGAACCCTGGGAAGCAGATCAGATGAGACAGGATCCTCCATGAAATTTGCCTTCGACAACGGCTGGCGTGCGACGGTGACGAATGAGCCGTTGCCTCTCCTGCCGCGTTTCTTCGGCACGACTGTGCACGTTGTGCCCTACGCGAATGTCGTGGAGCGGGAAAGGTTCCTCGTGGACACGTTCGGCAGCCAGGACTGGCTGTTGGACGACTGGGATGTCCTTCGGTTCGATCCGACCAGTCGGCAGCTAGTCGGATTCGAGTTCACGCTGAGTGAGGATTCCGCTGCCGCCCGGGATGCTGCACGGGTCCCCGCCGTGCCCGCGGTGCGTCCGGGTGGCCTCCGCGCCGACGAGATGCGGGAGTTCCGCCAGAGCCCCGCTACGGTGCTCTGTCGTGCTCCGGGGGACGCCGTGCTGACCTGTCTGCGTGACCTCGACGTTCTGGACGAACCCTTGCAGGCACGCGTCGGCATCGCCCCCGACGTGGCACTCCTCGTCCAGCACGACACCGTCGTCGGCTGGAGCCTCACCGACCCCGCGCGGTACCTGACCCACCCGCACACCGATCCCGACCCTGCACCGCCGTCCACCACCACCCGTCAATTGTTCACCGAGTGCATGAACCTGATCACCACACCACTGGTCTACGAGGTGGAGGACGGTGAGCCGGCGGCCTTGGCCCGCCTACGGGCTGCCGACGAAGCCCTACACGGTCAGCGCGAGGATCGACAACGGGCGGACGCGCTCGTGGAGATCCTCAGCACCATGGTCCATCACTACCTGGACGGGCCCAGCAAGGGGAATCCGTGAGCCGCCGGCGCCCCAGCCGTGGTGTGCTCCTGCCAGGAGCGTGCGGCTCGGTTCTGCCGCCTCCAGGAGCACGTTCGCCAGGACAGCGGACGAACCTGGAAGAGTTGCTGACGTGATGGTCGTTCTCGGTCCGGACGGCGCCTTCTCACCGACCTGGCCATGGCAGAAGTCGATGGCTCGTCCGGCACCCATGTGGAGGACTGAGGCAGCGGCTGACGGGCCTTCACCGGTGCGGTCAGCCTCCCGGCTGCTGCCGGGGCTCCGCGGGCGCCCGCGGGGAGGCGCGGACGATGGTGATCAGGCGGTCGGTCAGCTGGAGCGGGCCGAGGGTCGGATCGTCGTAGCCGAGCACGCGGTGGCCGCGGACCACGCTGACCACCAGGTCCTCGGTCTCCCGGGCGGTGAGTCCGACCTCGGCCTTTATGACCGGCCGTTCGACGATGTCGAGCCCGCTGCCCTGGTGGATGAGGTCCTCCATCACCCGGCCCGCGCTGGGGCTGAGCACCGAGAGGCCGAGGAGCCGACCGGCAGCGCTGGCGCTGGTGATGACGGCGTCGGCGCCCGACTGCCGGAGCAGCGGGGCGTTCTCCTCCTCGCGCACCGCCGCCACGATCTTGGCGCCCCGGTTCAATTGGCGGGCGGTGAGGGTCACCAGGACCGCGGTGTCGTCGCGTTGGGTGGCGATGATGATCTGACGGGCCTTCTGCACCTCGGCGCGGAGCAGCACGTCGCTGCGGGTGGCGTCGCCGATCACCCCGACGTACCCCTCGGCGGTAGCCGCCTCGATCACCCGGACGGAGGGGTCGACGACCACCACGTGGTCCTTCTTCAGCCCGGTCGCGCAGACGGTCTGCACCGCCGAGCGGCCCTTGGTGCCGAAGCCCACGACGACGGTGTGGTCACGCAAGTTGGACCTCCAGCGGTTCAGCCGCCACTCCTCCCGGGTGCGTTCGGTGAGCACTTCCAGGGTCGTACCGACGAGGATGATCAGGAACACCACCCGGAGCGGGGTGATGACGAGGATGTTGGTGAGCCGGGCGCCGTCGCTCACCGGGGTGATGTCACCGTATCCGGTGGTGGAGAGGGTGACGGTGGCGTAGTAGAAGGCGTCCAACAGGTCCACCGAGCTGTCGGAGTTGTCCCCGTACCCGGCCCGGTCGACGTAGACGATGAACGAGGTGCCGACCAGCACCATCAGGGCCATCAACAGACGCTTGGCGACCTGCCGCAGCGGGCGTTCCACCACCCTCTTGGGCAGCTTGATCCGGCCGGTCACCAGATGTTCGTCGGCCTGACGGGCGATCGCGTCTTGGCCCGGAAGTTTCACGTGAAACACACCCCAAGTGCGGACATCGACCAGGGAAGGTCGAGGATCTCCAGTTCCTGTTCCGCCCGACCGCCGCCGGGGGGGACGACGGCGAGGCCGTCCGCGGCGGCGATCCCCCGGAGCATCGCCGGCCCGCCGTAGTGCAGGGGCAGGGCGGACTCCCCGTCCAGGGTCACCGGGACGAGTCGGGTGTCCTCCGGATGCCCGGGCACCGCCTCCCGCAGCCGGGCCGGATACGGCTCGGGGGCTCCGCGCCCCGCGAGGGTGCGGAGCAGGGGCTCGGCGAGGGTCAGCAGCCCGGCCACCGCGGCGAGCGGGTTGCCGGGCAGGCCGACCAGGAAGCGGGTGCGACCGCTGGTGGGGGCGGGGAACCGGGCGAGCAGCATCGGGTGGCCGGGGCGCACCCGCACCCCGTCGACCAGGAGGGTGGCGTCCAGCCGGTGGAGGGTGTCGTGGACGTGGTCGACGGGCCCGGCGGCGGTGCCGCCGGTGGTGAGGACCACGTCGGCGGTGGCGGAGGCCACCGCGGCGTAGAGGGCGGTGGCGTCGTCGCCGAGGTGGCGGAGTCCGGTGACCTCCGCCCCCAGGGCGGTCAGCCACGGGGGGAGCAGCGGGCCCAGGGCGTCCCGGATCAGTCCGTCGTGCGGCAGGCCCTCGCGCAGCAGTTCGTCGCCGAGGACGAACACCTCCACGGTGGGGCGGGGCAGCACGCTCAGCACGTCGTACCCGGCGGCGGCGGCAAGGCCGAGGGCGGCCGGGGTGACCAGGGCGCCGGCCGGCAGCAGGGGGTCGTCCCGGCGGCACTCCTGGGCCCGGGCGCGGATGTCCTGGCCCTGGGTGACGATCCGGTTCGGGTGGAGGCGTCCGTGGTGGTCGGTGCGGGCGTGCTCGGTGCGGAGCACTGCGGTGGTCTCCGCCGGGATCCGGGCGCCGGTGGCGATCGGCACGGCCTCGCCGTCGGTGAGGGGTTCCTCGGTGCCCGCACCGGCGAGGACCCCGGTGTCCCGGACGGCCCAGGGGGCCGGTCCGGAGACCGCCCAGCCGTCCATGGCGGCGGTGTCGAAGGGCGGGAGGTCGGTCAGGGCGGTGAGCGGTTCGGCGAGGACCAGCCCGGTGGCGGTGTGCAGCGGGAGGGTGACGGCGGGGCGGGCCCGGCGGGCGGCGGTTCCCGCGGCCTCGGCGCGGCGACGGGCGGCCGGCCAGTCGAGGGCGGCGTCGTCCGGGTCGGTGGCGGGTCCCGCGGGCCGCGGGGTCGCGGGGCGGTGCCGGTCGGCTTCCGCCGGGGGGCGGGTGAGGGCCTCGTACAGGGCTAGGTGGTCGTCGGCTGACGGCGGGTCGATGGTGCTCATGCGGCATCGGGCCCGTCGTCGGGGGTGCGGCCCGGGGCCTCCGGGGCGGTGGTGGGTTCCTCCGCCCAGCGGGCGGCCAGTGCGGTGGCGCGGCGGGCGGCCTCGGCCACCGCGTCGGGGCCGCCGCCGGCGCGGGCCGCCGCGTAGCCGACCAGGAACGTCGTCAGGGGTGCCGCGGGCCGCGCCACCCCGTGGGCGGCGTCCCGGGCGAGATCGAGCAGTAGCGCGGTGTCGACGTCGAGGTCGATGCCGAGTTCGTCCGTGACCGCGGTCATCCATTCGTCCAGCACCCGCCCATGCTCCCTGATGCGGGCCCGGGCCGAGGCGATGTCCTCCCAGGTGTCGCAGTCGAAGGAGGCGAGGGGGTCGGGGAGCCGGCCGGTGCGGAGCCGGGCCAGCAGGGGGCGCAACGGCAGCCCGGCCAGGCCGCCGTGACGGTGTGCGTGGGCGGCGAGCGCACGGCGCAGGGCCGTGGTCCGGTAGGCGGCGACCAGCGGTTGTTCCCGGCCGGTGGCGTCGGTGAGGAGCACCGCGTCGACCGGTCCGGCGTCCAGGGCGGCGAGGAGTCCGCGCACCGTGGTGGCGGTGAGGAACGGCAGGTCGGCGGAGAGGGCCAGGATGATCGGGGCGGTGGTGTGGCGGAGTCCCGCCTCCAGCGCGGCCAGCGGTCCGGCCCCGGCCGGTTCCTCCCGTGCCCACCGCACGGGCCGTTCGGTGGGGCGGGGGTCCGCGACCACGACGGTGGTCCGCGCACCGGCGCAGGCCGCGAGGACCCGGTCGAGCAGGGTGCGGCCCCCCACCCGTACCCCCGGCTTGTCGGCACCGCCGAGGCGACGGGCGGCACCCCCGGCGAGGACCACGGCGTCATGGGCGCCCTCGTGCGCAGTCACCCCATGAGTATGGGCGGTGGCCGGAACCGTGCCGCCCCGGGGGTGGGGCGGACGGTCCGATACCGGTTCAGAGGATGCGCAACAGGACGGCGGGCCGTTCCACGCAGTCGGCGACGAAGCGGAGGAATCCGCCCGCGGTGCCGCCGTCGCAGACCCGGTGGTCGAAGGTGAGGGTCAGCTCGACGACCTGACGGACGGCCAGCTCCCCCTCGTGGACCCAGGGCCGCGGGATGATCCGCCCGACGCCCAGCATGGCCGCTTCGGGGTGGTTGATGATCGGGGTGGAGCCGTCGACGCCGAAGACCCCGTAGTTGTTGAGCGTAAACGTGCCACCCGTCAGCTGTGCGGGCCCGAGCCCGCCCGAGCGGGCGGATTCGGTGAGCCGGGCGACCTCCTCGCTGAGGGACTGCGTGGTGTGCGCGTGGGCGTCCTTCACCACGGGCACGACCAGGCCGCGCGGGGTCTGCGCGGCGAAGCCGAGGTGCACCGCGTCCAGGCGGACGATCTCGCGGGCCTCCTGGTCGACGGTGGCGTTCAGCTCGGGGTGCCGGGCGAGCCCGGCGACGCAGATCCGGGCGAGGAGCGCCAGCAGGGAGATCGGCGGGCCGCCCGCCTCGTTCATCGCCGCCCGGGTGCGCAACAGCTCGGTGGCGTCGGCGTCGACCCAGACGGTCGCCTCGGGTATCTCGCGCCGGCTGCGCACCAGCTTGTCGGCGACCGCGCCCCGTACCCCGCGCAGCGGCACCCGGGTGGCGCCGGGTCGTTCCCCGCCGGAGGCGGCGCGCTCCACGGAGGCGGGGTCGGCCGCCCGGGACGGCGGGGGCGTGGGGATGCCCGCGGCCGGCGCGGGCTCCTCGGGGGCGCGCCTGCCCCGGGCGCGGACGGCGTACTCCACGTCGGCGCGGAGGATCAGTCCGTCGGGTCCGGAGCCGGCCAGCTCCATGAGGTCGATGCCGTGTTCCCGGGCGAGCCTGCGCACCAGGGGCGAGATCACCGGGACGGGACCCTCGCCGCGCGCCGGCTCCTCCGGTTCGCCGCGGGCCGGCGAGGGGAGGGCGACCTCGGACGCCCGCACCGAGGTCGGGCCGGTGCCGAGCAGGGACCTGCGCACCCGGCGTCGACGGGCGGGGGCGGCCGCGGTGCCGTAGCCGACCAGGACGTTGCCCGAGGTCCCGTCGCCGCCGGTGGCGGCGGACAGCGGCGCCTCGGTGGCGGGGGGAGCCGACCCGGTGGCCTCCCCGGCCTCGGGCGCCTCGACCGGCCGCGGGGCCTTGGCGCCCACCGCGACGGTGATCAGCGGGGCGCCCACGGGCAGCTCCGTGCCCTCCTCGCCGAAGCGGGCGGTGACCACGCCGGCATAGGGGCAGGGCACCTCGACCCGCGCCTTGGCGGTCTCGACCTCGACCACCGGTTGGTCGACGGCGACGACCTCGCCCACCCTGACCAGCCAGCGGACGATCTCCGCCTCGGTCAGTCCCTCCCCCAGGTCCGGCAACCTGAACTCCAGCACCTGTGCCATCAGCCCTCCGCCTCCCACTGAAGTCGGGCCACGGCGTCCAGGATCCGGTCGACGCCCGGCAGGTGGTGCCGTTCGAGCATCGGCGGCGGATACGGGATGTCGAACCCGGCCACACGCAGTACTGGTGCCTCAAGGTAGTGGAAACAGCGCTCGGTGACCCGCGCCGCGATCTCGCCGCCCGGTCCGCCGAAGCCGCCCGCCTCGTGGACGACGACGGCCCGACCGGTGCGGCGCACCGAGGCGCACACCGTCTCGTCGTCGAACGGGACCAGGGAACGCAGGTCCACCACCTCCAACTCCCAGCCCTCGGCCTCGGCCGCCTCGGCCGCCTCCAGGCAGACCGGGACGGACGGCCCGTACGTCAGGAGCGTGGCGCTGCGACCCGTGCGCCGCACCACCGCGCGTCCCAGGGGTTCAACGGCTGCGGGGCGGTCCGGGTTCCAGGCGGCCTTGGACCAGTACAGCCGCTTCGGCTCCAGGAAGAGGACCGGGTCGTCGGAGGCGATGGCGGCCCGCAGCAGGCCGTAGGCGTCCGCCACGGTGGCCGGGGTGACCACGTGCAGCCCCGGGGTGGCCAGGTAGTACGCCTCGGAGGAGTCGCTGTGGTGCTCCACGCCGCCGATGCCGCCGCCGTAGGGCACCCGGATGGTGAGCGGCAGCGCCAGGGCCCCGCGGGTGCGGTTGCGCATCCGCGCGACGTGCGAGACGAGTTGCTCGAACGCCGGGTAGGCGAAGGCGTCGAACTGCATCTCGACGACCGGGCGGAGCCCGTACATGGCCATGCCGACGGCGGTGCCGAGGATGCCGGCCTCGGCGAGCGGGGTGTCGGCGCAGCGCTGCTCGCCGAACTCGGCGGCGAGCCCGTCGGTGATCCGGAAGACCCCGCCGAGGGTGCCGACGTCCTCCCCCATGACGTGCACGGTCGGGTCCTCGGCCAGGGCGTCCCGCAGGGCCCGGCTGAGGGCCTGGGCCATGGTCGCGGGCTTGGCGGCGACGGGGGCGGCGCTCATCGTGCGGTCTCCTTCCACACCTCGTGCTCGCCCTCGCCGGGCGGGTCCTGTCGTTCGTCGGCCGCCGGGTCCGCGGCGCGGAGTTCCTCGCGCAGCTGCTCGGCCTGCTCGCGCAGTTGGGGGGTGGGTTCGGCGTAGACGTGCGCGAAGAGCTCCCCGGGGTCGAGCACCGGGTCCCGGTTCAGTCGGGCGCGCAGCTCCGCGGCCATCGCCTCGGCCTCCTCGCGCACCGCGGCCAGGCCCGCCTCGTCCAGCAGCCCGCGGCCGGTGAGTTCCCGCTCGGCGAGGTCGACGGGGTCGTGGGCGCGCCAGACCTCGACGTCGGCGTCGGTGCGGTAGCGGCCCGCGTCGTCGGCGTTGGTGTGGGCGTCGACGCGGTAGGTGATGGCCTCGACCAGGGTCGGGCCCTCGCCCTCGCGGGCGCGGCGCACCGCTTCGGCGAGGACCTCGTGGACGGCCAGCACGTCGTTGCCGTCGACCAGCCGGCCGCGCATCCCGTAGCCGACCGCCTTGTGGGCGAGGGAGGGGGCCGCGGTCTGCCGGTCGAGCGGGACGGAGATCGCGAAGCCGTTGTTCTGTACCAGGAAGACCACCGGGGCCCGCCACACCGCGGCGAAGTTCAGGGCCTCGTGGAAGTCGCCCTCGCTGGTGCCGCCGTCCCCGACCAGCGCCAGCGCCACCACGTCGTCGCCCCGGAGCCGGGCGGCGTGCGCGAGGCCCACGGCGTGCGGGAGCTGGGTGGCCAGCGGGGTGGAGAGCGGCGCCACCCGGTGTGCCACGGGGTCGTAGCCGGTGTGCCAGTCGCCGCGCAGCAGGGTGAGCGCCTCCACGGGGTCGACGCCGCGGGCGATGACCGCGAGGGTGTCGCGGTAGCTGGGGAAGAGCCAGTCGCGCTCCTGGAGCGCGTGGGCCGCGGCGACCTGGCACGCCTCCTGCCCGGTGCTCGACGGGTAGACGGCGAGCCGGCCCTGCTTGGTGAGCGCGGTGGCCTGGGTGTTGTAGCGGCGGCCGCGCACCAGGGCGGCGTGCAGGGTGCGCAGCAGCTCGGGGTCCGCCTCACGGCCGGCGGGCGTGCCCAGCACGCGGTACGGGACCGGGTCGGGCAGCAGCGGGGCGGGGTCGGTGAGCGGGGTCCACGCAGGGGGCGGGCCGGGGGTCCGTGCTCCGTGCTGGTCCATGACCGGTGTGCCGTGACTGTTCACGTTCACGCGTGCACCTCCTTGTCGACGGCGACGGGCTCCCCGCGGGGAGCGGTCGGGACGCGCGGAACGGACACGCGCCTCCCCTACCGATTGTTCGGTCAGTGGCACATTTTGGCTACAGGCCCGTTCGGGCTGTGGACAAACGGTTCTCCACAGCCTGGGATGGGTGCAGGACGTCCATGGCGGGGAGGCGGGGGGGCATGGCAGCCGAACGAATGGTCCACGGACCCGAGGGACCCGAAGGGCCGGAGGAGCCCGGCCAGGAGGAGCTGCGGACCTGCGGGAAGCCGGGTGCGGGCGCCCCCGCGCCCGCCGCGCCGCCGCCCTACGTGCCGCCCCGCCCGCTGGACGGGATCGACCGGGACATCCTCCAGATCCTCCAGGTCGACGGCCGGGCGTCGATACGGTCGGTGGCGGAACAGGTCCACGTCTCCCGGGCGAACGCCTACGCCCGCATCAACCGACTCCTCGACGACGGGGTCATCCGCGGCTTCGGCGCCCGCATCGACCACGAACGCGCCGGCCAGGGCGCCTCCGCCTACATCACCCTGAAGATCGTCCAGAACTCCTGGCGCACCGTGCGCGAGCAGCTGCGCGCACTGCCGGGCGCCGCCCACATCGCCCTGGTCAGCGGCGACTTCGACGTGCTGCTGCTGGTGCACTCCGCGGACAACCGGGCGCTGCGCGAACTGGTGCTCACCCGGCTCCAGGCCATCCCCGAGGTGCTGAGCACCCGCACCCTGTTGGTCTTCGAGGAGGACCACCTCGACCCGGAGCCCTGACGGCTCAGGACGGCCGGCGCAGCCCCTCGAAGACCAGGCGCACCACGGCCTCGCAGACCTCCCGGTCGCCCTGGCCGCGGGTGTCGGGGCGGTACCACTCCACGATCGAGTTGATCATGCCGAAGAGCAGTCGGGTGGCCAGCCGGACCTCCACGTCGCTGCGGACCTCGCCGTCGACCACGGCGGCCCGGAGCAGCTCGGCGACCCGGTGGTCGAACTCCCGACGGCGCTCCAGGGCCCACCGCTCGGTGTCGGTGTTGCCGCGCACCCGCAGCAGCAGCGTCACGTAGGGCAGCTCGTCTATCAGCACCTCCACCATGCGCCGGGTGACGTGCTCCAGGCGCTCCACCGCGCGCCCGGTGCGCGCCCGCTCCTCGTCGAGGATGCCGAAGAGCCGGTCCAGGGCCCGGCTGACGGCCCGGCGCAACAACTCCTCCTTGCCGGAGACGTGGTGGTAGATGGAGGACTTGGAGATCCCGGCCGCCTTGGACAGGTGCTCCATGGAGGTGCCGTCGTAGCCGCGCTCGTTGAAGACGGTCACCGCGACGGCGAGCAGGGACTCGGGCGTGTACGTGTCGCGCTTGACGGCGGTCATGGGGCGGACTCCCGGTTCTCGGAGGCGTAGGCGTGACGGTAGAGCGCCAGCGACGGCGCGTAGCGGCCCGAAGGGTCGCGCAGGTGCAGGTCGTCCAAGAGGGAGTGCGCCCAACTGCGCCCCAGCTTGCGGCTCCACTCGAAGGGGCCCAGGGGGTAGTTGACGCCCAGCCGCATGGCGGTGTCCACGTCCTCCTCGGTGGCCAGGCCCCGGGCGACGGCGTCCACGGCCAGGTCGATCAGCCGGGCCACCGTGCGCGCCACGATCATGCCGGGCACGTCACCGATGACGCTCACGTCCTTGCCGAGCGCCTGGAACAGCCCGGTGGCCTCGCGCAGGGTGCGCGGCGAGGTGTCCTGGGAGGCGGCCAGCGCGATCCGGGTGGCGCCGCGGTAGTCCAGGGCCAGGTCGAAGTAGACGACGTCCCGGAACTCCACGGAGGTCTGCCCGTCCGCCAGCGCCAGTTGCCCGCCGCCGGGCAGCACCAGCCGGGTGCCGTGGTCCTCGTCCTCCTCGCGCAGCGGGATGCCCGCCGCCCGTATCAGGTCCAGCAGGTCGGCGGCCGGCCCCAGGTCGCCCTCGACGACCACGTGCGCGGGCGGCGGCACCGCTTCCGCGGTGTGCGGTTCGGGACGCTCGGCACCCTCCCCGTACTCGTACCACCCGCGGCCCGCCTTGCGGCCCAGGGCGCCCGACTCGACCAAGCGGCGCTGGGCGAGCGAGGGGGTGAACTTCACGTCCCGGAAGAGCGCCTCCCACACCGCGTGGGTGACGGTCTCGTTGACGTCCTGTCCGATCAGGTCGGTGAGTTCGAAGGCGCCCATCTTGAAGCCGCCGCACTCGCGCAGCACGGCGTCGATGGTGGCCGGGTCGGCGCCCTGGTGCTCGTACACGGCGAACGCCTCGGCGTAGAAGGGCCGGGCGATGCGGTTGACGATGAACCCCGGGGTGTCCGCGCAGGCCACCGGGGTCTTGCCCCAGCCGCGGGCCAGTTCGTAGGCGCGGGTCGCGCTGGAGAAGTCGGTGGCGGTGCCGGAGACCACCTCCACCAGCGGCAGCAGCGGCGCCGGGTTGAAGAAGTGCAGCCCCACCAGCCGTCCCGGCGCCCGCAGCGGCCCGGCGATGGCCGTCACCGACAGCGAGGAGGTGTTGGTGGCCAACAGGCAGTCGTACCCCACCACCGCCTCCAGCTCGCGCAGCATCCGCTGTTTGACGTCCAGCCGCTCCTGCACCGCCTCCACCACCACCTGCGCGCCGGCCAGCTCCCGCAGCGAGCCCACCGGCTCCAGCCGGTCCAGCGCCGCGTCCCGGTCGGCCGCGCTCAGGCGCCCCTTGGCGACCAGTCGGGCCAGTCGGTCGCCGATCGCGGTCACCGCCGCCACCGCCCGGCCGGGTTCGGCGTCGTGCAGCAGCACGGGGTGCCCGGCGACGGACGCGACCTGGGCGATGCCCTGCCCCATCGTGCCGGTCCCCACCACCGCCACCGGGGTGCTGCGGTCGATAGTCGTCATGCTCGCAGATCCTTCCGCACCGGGTCGGCCACGGCTCCGCCGGACCCCTTGTACCGACCGATCGTTCGGTTACTCTAGCCCTGTCCGCCCGATCCTGCCCAGTTCGCCGGCCGAGCCGAAGCCGACCCCGAGGAGGAGTTGGTCCCATGTCCGCCGACACGTCCACCGAACCCCAGGCCCCCGCCGCCCCGCACCCCCTGCTCCTCGCCCGCCGCCCCGTGCTGGACCGGGCCCTCGAAGCGATCCGGACCCGCGCGTACTGGTCCCCGCACCCCGAGCACCCCAAGGCCTACGGCCAGGACGGCGGCCCGGGCCCGGCAGCGGGGCAGGCCGCCTTCGAGGCCCTCCTCGGCACCCGCTTCGCCCTCGACCAGCCCGGCACCGACGACTGGGTCGGCCCGGAGACCTCGCCCTACGGCATCGACCTCGGCATCGAGTACCCCCACCCCGACCCGGACGTCCTGCTCCCCGCCATGCGGGCGGGCCTGGCCGACTGGCGCGCCGCGGGCCCCGAACTGCGCGCCGCGGTCTGCCTGGAGGTCCTCGCCCGGATCAACGCCCGCAGCCACGAGTTCGCCCACGCCGTCATGCACACCAGCGGCCAGGCCTTCACGATGGCCTTCCAGGCCGGCGGCCCGCACGCCCAGGACCGCGGTCTGGAGGCCGTCGCCTACGCCTACGCCGAGCAGGTCCGCGTCCCCGCCGCCGCCGAGTGGACCAAGCCGCAGGGCAAGCGGGACCCGCTGACCCTGACCAAGCGGTTCACCCCGGCCGGCCGGGGCGTCGCCCTGGTCATCGGCTGCAACACCTTCCCCACCTGGAACGGCTACCCCGGGCTGTTCGCCTCCCTCGCCACCGGCAACGCCGTCCTCGTCAAGCCCCACCCCCGCGCGGTGCTCCCGCTGGCCCTCACCGTCCGGGTGGCCCGCGAGGTGCTCGCCGAGGCCGGCTTCGCCCCCGACCTGGTCGCCCTGGCCGCCGAGCGCCCCGGCGAGGGCCTGGCGAAGACCCTGGCCCTGCGCCCCGAGGTCAGGATCATCGACTACACCGGTTCCACCGCGTTCGGCGACTGGCTGGAGACCCACGCCCGCCAGGCCCGGGTCTACACCGAGAAGGCCGGCGTCAACACCGTCGTCATCGACTCGACCGACGACTACCGGGGCATGCTCGCCAACCTGGCCTTCTCCCTCTCCCTCTACAGCGGCCAGATGTGCACCACCCCGCAGAACCTGCTGATCCCGCGCGAGGGCATCACCACCGACGCCGGCCCCAAGGGCCACGCCGAGGTGGTGGCCGACCTCGCGCGGGCCGTGGACGGCCTCCTCGGCGACGAGGCCCGGGCGAACGCCCTGCTCGGGGCACTGGTCAACCCGGAGGTGCGGGCCCGGCTGGACGCCGCTCCGACCCTCGGCGAGGTGGCCCTCGCCTCCCGCCCGGTCGCCCACCCCGACTTCCCCGACGCGGTGGTCCGCACCCCGGCCCTGATCGCCGTGGACACCGCCGGGGCCGCCGCGGAACCCCCCTACCTCAGCGAGTGCTTCGGCCCGGTGGCCTTCCTCGTCGCCACCGACTCGACGGCCGCCTCCCTGGAGCTGCTGCGCCGCACCCTCCGCGAGAAGGGCGCGCTGACGGTCGGCGCGTACACCACCTCCCCGGCGGT
Organism: Streptomyces sp. NPDC002490; assembly: GCF_040296045.1. NCBI lineage: Bacteria > Bacillati > Actinomycetota > Actinomycetes > Kitasatosporales > Streptomycetaceae > Streptomyces > Streptomyces sp. NPDC002490. Next base: position 21,118 of record NZ_JBEOWM010000020.1, read on the forward strand.
GGCGCGGGACGTGGAGGAGGTCTGCCTGGAGGAGTCCGCGAACCTCTCCCTCAACCTCACCGGCGGCGTCTACGTCAACCAGACCGCCGCCTTCTCCGACTTCCACGGCACCGGCGGCAACCCCGCGGCGAACGCCGCCCTCTGCGACGGCGCGTTCGTCGCCGACCGCTTCCGGACGGTGGAGGTGCGGGGCACGGTGTGAGGCCCGGCGCCGGTGGGTGGCCCGGGGCCACCCACCGGCGGGAGCCGCAGGGTCGTGGGTCGCGGGGCAAGGCCCTGACCTGGGAGAACCAGGTACCGTAGACGTGAGTGAGGGTACCGACCCACTTGCGATCCACTACCGGCTGCGCGGGGGCGCCACGCCCAACTCCCGCAACACCCGGGCGATCTGCTCCGGCGAGCCCTGCACCCGGAGGTCCCCGACCGTCAGCAGCAGCCCCGCCGCGGCGGGTCGTTCCGGCGGTGCGTCCGCCGCGCGGTCCCGGGCCTCCGGTTCGCCCTCCCGCGCCGTCCGCGCGGACCACCGCACCACGTCGGCGAACTTGACCGTGCCGCAGGGGCGCAGGGCCCGGCTGCCCCCGATGCCGACCCGTTCCACCGCCGTACAACGGAAGTACGGCCCGTAGGGCGGCCCGCTGTCCGCCGCCGGCTCCGGCACGCACCACTCCATCCGACCGTGCCGGCAGTGCACCGTCCCGTCCGACAGCACGGTGATCCCGGCCTCCGGGCCCTCGATGTCGGCGAGGACGTGGAGCCGTCGACCCACGGCTTCGGCCAGGTTCCCCGCCATGCGTGTATGCTGCTGACCGAGATCGGTGTCCCCCCGTCGGATCGACGGCAACAGTTCGGCCGTCACCCAGCGTTGGAACGGGATCGCGGCGGGCTTCCGGGAACGGAGCACCAGGGTGTACAGACCGGTCTCGCTGATCAGGTTCAGCTGATATGGGTCATGTGAGTACACGCTCTGATCTGCGGAAACAAAGGTACCGTCATCAATAGTGACGGTACCTACCCTCAAGTCCAGCAACCTGATGTCCAGCGGATCCGCCTTCCGACGGGCCTCACGCGGGTTCTTGATGCCCAGCACCCGGCACACGTCGGCCAGGGCGAACCAGGGCTCGCCGTCGACCATCACCACCCGCACCGGGTCGTCGGTCAACGGGAACGGGACCGTGGTGAGGGCGAGTTCGGGGACGGGCTGCCCGTCCCGGCCGTGGCCGGCCGGCCCGGGCAGGGAGGCGAGCAGCGCGGAGCGCACCCGACGGGCGACCGCGCTGGAGCGCAGCAGCATCGCGAGCACCAGGGCGGTGCGCGGGGTGAAGACGGCGATGGTGCGGGCGCCCACCCCGCGTTCCGGCAGGTTCGCCGCGAGGAACTCCCTCAACTCGGCCCCCCGGAGCTGTCGGTGGTCGAAGTCAGCGAGTTCCTCGGCGTGTTTGCGGACGACGCGGCGCAGCAGCACGGCGTCCACCTCGAAGTAGTCGGCGAGCATCGCGGCCGTGGTCAGTCGCCCGTCGGGGAGCAACGGCAGCGGCTTGACCGCGGTCAGGGCGTGCACCCGGTCGGCGAGGGCGGCGCGGACGGCGCGGGAGTCCAGCAGGGACTCTTCGGTGTACGTCATCGTGGGCCTTTCACGGGGCCCTCTTGCGAGGGCGCGCGGCATGACGGCGTACGCCCCCTTCGGGAACCCGGGGACGCACGGGGGCCGTTGCCGACCCCGCGCGCGAGGACCCACCCGCCACCCATCGCTTGGCCATCGCCGGCCGCCCGCCCCGGACGGGGCCTCACGGGCGGACCGGCACCCCTGGAGAACTCGTCCACCGCACTGCTCGACGGTCCTCGCGCACCGGGTACAACGAGACGGTTGTGCGATCGTCACGTCGTCTTTCGAACGGACCGGGTCGACCAGTGGAACAGCGTCATCGCCACGCTGGTGGCGAGGTTGTAGCTGGAGACGCGCGGGTTCATCGGCAGCGAGAGCAGCCGGTCGGCGCGGGCCCGCAACGGGGCGGAGAGCCCGGTGCGTTCGGAGCCGAAGGCGAGGAGCGCGTCATCGGGGAGGGTGACGTCCCGGAGGTCCTCGCCCTCGGCGTCCAGGGCGAACAGCGGCCCCGCCGGGAGTTCCGCCACCTCGTCCACCCGTTCGACGGCGGTGGCGAAGTGGAGCCCGGCGCCGCCGCGCACCACGGTGGGGTGCCAGGGGTCGAGGGTGCCCGTGGTGACCACCCCGGTCGCCCCGAACCCCGCGGCCAACCGGATCACCGCGCCGGCGTTGCCCAGGTTGCGGGGCTGGTCGAGGACGATCACGGGGGAGGTGCGGGGCAGCCGGGCCAGGGCGGCGAGGTGCGCGGCGCGGGACGGGCGCTCCGCCAGGGCGGCGACGGCGGTGGGGTGCAGGCGCGGGACGAGGGTGCGGAGTTCGGCCTCCTCGACCTCCACCAGCAGGGCGCCCAGGGGGTCGACCACATCGGGGGCCAGGTCCGCGGCGAGGGTCAGCACCGCGGCCCGGTCGGCGGTCAGGGCGACCGGCACCCGGGCACCGAAGCGGAGGGCGTGCTTGACGGCGTGGAAGCCGTCGAGGAGCACCGCCCCCTCGGCCAGCGCCCGCCAGGTGCGCACGGCCCGGCCGGGGTCGGGGTGCGGGGCTCCCGTCGTGTTCATGCGGATCAGCCTACGGCGGGCCGGGCGTCCCCCGGGCCCGCCGTGGTCACCTCACCCCGGGCTGGTCACGCGCGGGGGGACGCCGTCCCCGGTCGCCGGCGCGCCCCGGTCCGTGGCCCCGGGCGGCGGGCCGTCCCCGGCCGTCCCGGGCCGGGGCCCGGGGACGGGAGCGGGCCCGGCGGACGGATCGGGTTCGGCGGCCCCGAGGGCCCTGCCCGCGCCGGGGACGCCCAGCCGCGCCGCCCGGCCCAGTACGGCGCGCCACGCCCGGCCCGCCGCGCGGCCGAGCCGGCGCAGGAACGAGGTCGGCAGGAAGACCGCGTCGGCGGCGATCATCGCGAGCGAGAAGAACGGCAGTCCGAGGGTCACCGCGATCACGGAGTGCTCGATGATCATGACGGCCAGCAGGACGTTCTTGACCTTGCGGTTGAAGAGCGTGAAGGGGAAGGCGACCTGGACGATGACCGTGCCGTAGGTGACCAGCATGATGAACGTGCCGGACTGGGTCATCAGCTCGGAGAGCGCGGGCCAGGGCGAGAAGTAGTCCAGGTGCAGCGGGTAGTAGGCGGCCGTCCCGTCCTGCCAGCGGCTCCCCTGGACCTTGTACCAGCCGGCGGTGGCGTAGATCAGACAGGCTTCCGCCATGATGATCAGCAGCCCGGTGTTGTGGACGACGTTGGCCAGGACGTCGAAGAGACGGCGGTCGGGGTCCTCGGGCCCCTTGCGGTCGGCGAGCCACCACAGGCCCTGGACGACCCACAGGCCCCAGAAGACCAGCAGCCAGCCCCAGCCGGCCTTGCCGCTGAAGGTCACGGCGCAGAGGGCGATGCCGAGCGCCCCCCAGAGCACGGGGCCCACGCGGTCGGGCGCGGGGCGCTCGCCCCGGGCCAGGGCGGCGGCCCGGCGGCGGGCCCGCCGGGCGTCCAGGGACCACACCTGACCGCACCGGGTGAGCACCAGGTAGATCGCCACCAGGTGGATGACGTTGTCGCCGCCGTCGCCGACGAAGATGCTGCGGTTCAGGAGGGAGAGCACCCCGACCATGAACAGCACCGACATGGTGCGGGTCCGCCAGCCGAGCAGCAGCAGGGCGCTCGACAGCACGGCGAGCCCGTAGACGGCCTCGAACCAGAGCCTGCCGTCCGACCAGAGCAGCACCGTGAAGGCGCCGTTGTCGGCGACCAGGTCCCGGGCCATCCCCCAGTCCCAGGGGCCGTCCGGCCCGTACAGTGCGTGGCGGTGGGGGAACTCCCGCACCAGGAACAGCAACCAGGTGAGGGCGAACCCGATCCGGACGATCGCCGACTGGTACGGCCCCAGGGCACTGCCCGTGGCCCGGTCGACGCCCCGCTTCAACGCGCTGCCGGCCCCGCTCACCGTGCCGCCTCCGTCCGGTCGTCCCGCGCCCGCGGGTCACCCGCCGCGTCCAGCGGCCTGTCGTCCTCCGTCACCGGCCACCAGGGCAGTTGCCGGAAGACGGGGTTGGTGTCGATGATCTCCTTGCTCCACCGCGGTGGAGCCACGTTGGTGGTGGAGACCCGCACCTGCACCCGCTCCAGGGCGCCGTCCTCCAGGCCGTCCAGCCGCATGACGACGATGCGGCGCAGGTAGCGCTCGGACAGGGTGCCGCGCATGCCGTTGGGCTGGTTCTGGGCGTCGTGGGTCGAGGCGAAGAAGTCCCAGGCGCGGCGGAGTTGGTTCTGCTGGGTGTGGCTGGGCACCGGGTTGCCGTCGATCGCCCGTCCGTCCTGGGCGGACAGGTCGTGCCAGCCGGTGGCCCGCGGTTCCCCGTCCGCGCCCCGCAGTTCCGCCCGGGCCTGGACGGCGACGTTCTGCTGGAGGGGGTTGGGGGCGAACAGCTTCCAGTTCTGTTCGAACTCGGGGAGGACCCAGGCGTCCACGGTCTCCCCGTGCTCCTTGGTCAGCGTGTTCGAGGGCGCCACGTGCAGGAACACCAGCCCCAGGTGGAGCCCGGCGGCGGCCACGACCAGGGCGAGGGCGAGGAGGGCGGCGAGCTGCCGCCCGGGGGTGAGCCCCGCTATGCCCGGCCGGGACGGGGACCCCAGGACCCGTCCCGGCCCGCCCAGGGCCGCCCCGTCCGGTTCGGGGCTCCCGGGCTCCGCGGCGAGGGGGGCGGCGGGCCCGGGGGCCGGCGCACGCTCCGGCGCGGGTCCGGCCCGGTCGGCCTCCGGCCCGCCGGGCCCGGCGTCGTCACCCCCCTGCCGCTGCCGCGCGCGCTCGGCGCCGCCCGCCCCGCTGTCGTACGACTCCATACCGCCTGCTCCCCGCTCCCGCTCCCATGGCGTGCCGCCCCGTCCGGTGCATCGGAACGGTACTCAGGGCCGCCCGCCCGGCACAGCGCCATGGAGTTATCCACAGGGTTGACACCTTACGGGCAGGGTCCCACCATGGAATCACCGAACCGAACGATCGGTCGGCTACTGGATCTCGACCCGGCACCCCGGATCGGGACAACACCGGACCATCACCCCGGGCGCCGAACGGAACGAAGAAGGCGAGCGGGAACAAAGCGGGAAGGAAGGGGCGCGGAGGGGGAGGAGAAGGCGCGGAAGAAAAACGGGGAGCAGGGCGAGCAGGCGGCCCCGGAGGGCCTCGCGCGCCCCGCGCACGACGGCGGAGCACCACGGAGCGGACGAGAGGAACGGACCGGCATGGCGACCACAGCGACGGCGCGACAGGCCCCCGGCAGCGGCCCGGGGGGCGGTGGAGCCGGGGACCCCGGGCACCCGGAGCACGACGCGGAGGCCGCCCGCACCGCGGCCTTCGACGCCGCGGTGGCCGCCGAGGAACGCATCGAGCCCCGGGACTGGATGCCCGACGCCTACCGCGCCACCCTGGTGCGCCAGATCGCCCAGCACGCCCACTCCGAGATCATCGGCATGCAGCCGGAGGCGAACTGGATCACCCGCGCCCCCTCCCTGCGCCGCAAGGCCATCCTGATGGCGAAGGTCCAGGACGAGGCCGGCCACGGGCTGTACCTCTACGGGGCCGCGGAGACCCTCGGGGTGGGGCGGGACGAACTCCTCGACGCCCTGCACTCGGGACGCCAGAAGTACTCCTCCATCTTCAACTACCCCACCCTGACCTGGGCCGACGTCGGGGCCATCGGCTGGCTGGTGGACGGGGCCGCGATCACCAACCAGGTCCCGCTGTGCCGCTGCTCCTACGGCCCCTACGCCCGGGCCATGGTCCGGGTCTGCAAGGAGGAGTCCTTCCACCAGCGCCAGGGCTTCGAACTGCTGCTCGCCCTCAGCCGGGGCACCCCGGCCCAGGTCGCGATGGCCCAGGACGCGGTGGACCGCTGGTGGTGGCCGTCCCTGATGATGTTCGGCCCGCCCGACGACGAGTCGCCGCACTCGGCGCAGTCCATGGCCTGGCGCATCAAGCGCCACTCCAACGACGAACTGCGGCAGCGCTTCGTCGACATCTGCGTCCCCCAGGCCGCCCACCTCGGCCTCACCCTCCCCGACCCCGACCTGCGGTGGAACGAGGAACGCGGGCAGCACGACTTCGGCGCCATCGACTGGACGGAGTTCCGGGAGGTGCTGCGGGGCAACGGCCCCTGCAACGAGGAGCGCGTCGACCGGCGCCGCCGCGCCCACGAGGACGGCGCCTGGGTGCGGGAGGCCGCCGCGGCCCACGCCCGCAAGCGGCGCACCCGCGCCGGAGGGAGGAGCACGGCATGACCGAGCCGACCGAATGGCCCCTGTGGGAGGTCTTCGTGCGCTCCCGCCGCGGGCTGTCGCACACCCACGCCGGCAGCCTGCACGCCCCGGACGCCCAACTGGCCCTGCGCAACGCCCGGGACCTCTACACCCGCCGCGGCGAGGGCGTGTCCCTGTGGGTGGTGCCCTCCACGGCGATCACCGCCTCCTCGCCCGAGGAGAAGGACCCGTTCTTCGCCCCGGCCGCCGACAAGCCGTACCGGCACCCGACCTTCTACGACATCCCGGAGGAGGTGCACCACCTGTGACCTCCCCGCCGCCCCCCGCTCCCGCGGCCACCGCCCCGGCGCTGGCCCTCGGCGACGACGCCCTGGTCCTCTCGCACCGCCTCGGCGAGTGGGCGACCCGCGCCCCGGTGCTGGAGGAGGAGGTCGCCCTCGCGAACATCGCCCTCGACCTGCTCGGCCAGGCCCGCGTCCTGCTCTCCCTCGTCGGCGACGAGGACGAGTTGGCGTACCTGCGGGACGAACGCGCCTTCCGCAACCTCCACCTGGTGGAACAGCCCAACGGGGACTTCGCCCACACCATCGTCCGCCAGCTCTACTTCTCCACCTACCAACGGCTGCTCTACGCCGAACTGGCGCACGGCACCACCCCGTTCGCCCCGCTCGCCGCGAAGGCCGTCCACGAGGTGGCCTACCACCAGGACCACGCCGAGCAGTGGACGCTGCGCCTGGGCGACGGCACCGAGGAGAGCCACCGACGGATGCGGCGGGCCACGGCGGCCCTGTGGCGGTTCACCGGCGAAATGTTCGAGCCGCTGCCCGGCCTCGACGTCGACGGCGCCGCCCTGCGCACCGCCTGGCTCGCCTCCGTCGGCGCCGTGCTCGACGCGGCCGCCCTCCCGCTGCCCGAGTCCCCCGCCACCGGCGGGTGGCGCGCGGACGGCGGACGGCAGGGCGTCCACACCGAGCCCTTCGGACGGCTGCTGGCCGAGATGCAGCACCTGCACCGCAGCCACCCGGGGGCGTCGTGGTGACGACCGCCGGCCACGACCGGCGCCCCGACCCCGCGGCCACCGCCGCGCGGGAGGAACGGCTGCGCCACCTCGCCGGCTCCGTCCCCGACCCCGAACTCCCCGTGCTGACCCTCGCCGAACTGGGCGTGCTGCGCGCGGTGCGGCTGCTCGGCCCCGACCGGGTCGAGGTCGACCTCACCCCCACCTACACCGGCTGCCCCGCCGTCGACACCATGGCGGCCGACATCGAGGCGCTGCTGCACGCCCACGGCGTCCCCCAGGTCACCGTCCGCCCCGTGCTGGCCCCGCCCTGGAGCACCGACGACATCACCGAGGAGGGCCGCCGCAAACTGCGGGAGTTCGGCATCGCCCCGCCCCGCGCCGTACGCACCGGCCCGGTCCCGGTGCCCCTGGGCGCCACCCGCACCGCGGTCACCGCGCCCGTGGCCTGCCCGGTCTGCGGCTCGACCGACACCGAACTGCTGAGCCGCTTCTCGTCCACCGCCTGCAAGGCGCTGCGGCGCTGCCGCACCTGCGCCGAGCCCTTCGACCACTTCAAGGAGGTGTGATGGCCCGCTTCCACCCGCTGCGGGTCACCGCGGTCGACCGGCTCACCGACGACGCGGTGGCCCTCACCCTCGACGTGCCCGAGGCCCTGCGCCCCGCCTACCGGCACGCCCCCGGACAGCACCTGGCCCTCCGGCGCACCCTCGACGGCACCGAGGTGCGCCGCACCTACTCCATCTGTTCGCCCGCGCCCGGCCCGGAGGGTCCGCGCACCCTGCGGGTGGGCGTGCGCCTGGTCGACGGCGGGGCCTTCTCCACCTACGCGCTGAAGGAGATCGGCGTCGGGGACGAGGTGGAGGCCATGACCCCGGCCGGCCGCTTCACCCTGGATCCGGCGCCCGGCCGGTACGCGGCGGTGGTCGGCGGCAGCGGCATCACCCCGGTGCTGTCCATGGCGCGGACCCTGCTCGCCCGGGAACCCGGGGCCCGGTTCTGTCTGCTGCGCAGCGACCGCACCACGGCGTCCACGATGTTCCTGGAGGAGGTGGCCGACCTCAAGGACCGGTACCCGGACCGGTTCCAGCTGGTGACCGCCCTCTCCCGGGAGGAACAGCGGTCCGGGCTCCCCCCGGGCCGACTGGACCGGGAGCGCCTGGTCGACCTGCTGCCTGCGCTGCTGCCGGTGGCCCGGGTGCGGGGCTGGTTCCTGTGCGGCCCGCTCGGACTGGTGGAGGGCGCGGAACGCGCCCTCCACGACCTCGGGGTGGAACGCGCCCGCGTCCACCAGGAGGTCTTCCACGTGGACGCGGCACCGCCGCCCCGGCCGCCGCGCGCCCCGGCCCGCAGTTCGGTCACCGCACGGCTGGACGGACGGGCCGGCAGCTGGCCCGTCCAGGACGGCGAGACCCTCCTCGACACGGTGCTCCGCAACCGTCCCGACGCCCCCTACGCCTGTCGGGGCGGGGTGTGCGGGACCTGCCGGGCGTTCCTGGTCGTGGGCGAGGTCGCCATGGACCGCAACTTCGCCCTGGAACCGGAGGAGACCGACGCCGGGTTCGTGCTGGCCTGCCAGTCGCATCCGCTGACGGAGCGGGTGGAGCTGGACTTCGACCGCTGACCGGCCGCCGCCCCTCGGCCCGGGCCGTGGGCGGTGCTCAGATCACGTCGCCCGGCCGGCCCCGGTCGTCGACCACCGGCCGGCCGGAGGCCGCCCAGACCTGCATGCCGCCCGCCACGTTCACCGCGTCGATCCCCTGGTTCACCAAGTACATCGCGACCTGCGCCGAGCGCCCGCCCGAGCGGCAGATCACATGGACGCGGCCGTCCTGCGGCGCGGCCTGCGTCAACTCCCCGTAGCGGGCGACGAAGTCGCTCATCGGGATGTGCAGGGCGCCCGCCGCGTGCCCCGCCTCCCATTCGTCGAGTTCCCGGACGTCCAGGAGGAAGTCGCCGTCCGAGAGGTCCACGACGGCGACCGTGGGCACAGCAGATCCGAATTGCATGCTCCCGACGCTACCCGACCCGACCGGCGGCCCCGCCCTCCGGCGCCGCCGGATCCGGGCGGCCCCGTCAGGCGCCGCCCGCGGTCCCCCCGCCCTCCGGACGCGGCCGGTCCCTGCGGCGCGGGGCGGTGGTCGGCAGGTCGGCGGGGTCCACGCCGGGCACCGGGATCGTCCGTCCCGAGCGGACCGCGGCTTCGAGGCCCCGTTCGGCGAGCTGCTCCGCGAGCGCGGCCAGCTCACCCTCCCGCTCGGCGACCTGCCCGCGCAGCTGCCCGGCGATCTCCTCCAGCAGCCCGTCCGGGTCCTGGGGCGCCATCCGCAGCATCGACCCGATCGCGCTCTCCTCCAGCTCGCGGGCGACCACCGCCAGCAGCTCCTTGCGCCGGGACAGCCACTCCAGCCGGGCGTACAGCTCCTCGGTGCGGGTGGGCCGCCACTCGGCGGGCGCGGGACCCGCGGCCCACTCCTCGGACAGCTCCCGCAGCAGGGCCTCGTCACCGCGCGAGTAGGCCGCGTTGACCCGGGTGATGAACTCCTCGCGCCGCTGGCGTTCCGTCTCGTCCTGGGCCAGGTCGGGGTGCGCCTTGCGGGCCAGTTCCCGGAACAGCTTGCGGGCCGCCTCGCTGGGCCGGACCCGATCCGGCGGGCGCACCGGCTGGTCGGTGAGCATCGCCTCGGCCTCGGGGGAGAGCCCGTCCCCGGAGAGCCAACCGTCGAAGAGTTCCTCCACGGCCGGCATCGGCAGCACCCGGGCCCACGCCTCGTCCGCCGCCCGCCGGTCCTCGGCCGCCCCGCTGAGGGTGGCCCGGGCCTCGGCGATCCGGGCGTCCAGTTCATCCAGGCGGGTGTACACCGGGCCCAGCTTCTGGTGGTGCAGCCGGGAGAAGTTGTCGACCTCGACGCGGAAGGTCTCCACCGCGATCTCGTACTCGATCAGCGCCTGTTCCGCGGCCCGCACGGCCCGTTCCAACCGCTCCTCGGGACGTGCGGCGACGGGGGAGGCATCGGCGGCGGGCCCGAGGGGCTCGGCGTCCGGGGCGGGCTGGGTGCCCTCGGCTTCGGGACTCGTCACCCGGCCAGCCTAGGCCACCGCCGCCGCCCCGGAAGCCCCCCGTCGACGACCGGCCGGCGCTCCGGCCCGGCCCGCGGGCGGACGCGGGCCGGAGCGCCGGCCGGCTCACTCCTCCGTCTCCGCGGCGATCCGACCGCTGCGCACCGCCTTCACCAGCACGGCGTGGTCGTCCTCGGTGCGGTCGGCGTAGGCGACCGCGAAGTCGGCCACCGCCTCGTCGAGTTCGTCGTTCTTGCCGCAGTAGCCGGCGAGGACCCGGGGGTCCGCGCTGTGGGCGTGGGCGCGGGCCAGCAGGGCGCCCGTCATCCGGCCGTAGTCGTCGAGCTGGTCCGGTGCCAGGGCGGCCGGGTCGACGCTGCCCTTGCGGTTGCGGAACTGGCGCACCTGGTACGGCCGGCCGTCGACGGTGGTCCAGCCGAGCAGCATGTCGCTGACGACCTGCATCCGCTTCTGCCCCAGCACCACCCGGCGGCCCTCGTGGCCGGCCGGCGGGACGGGGAACCCGGCGGTGGCCAGGTGCGGGACCAGCACGGAGGGACGGGCCTCCTTGACCTGGAGGACCAGGGGCTCCCCCTGGTGGTCGAGGAGCAGGACCACGTAGGAGCGGGTGCCGACGCTGCCGGTGCCGACCACCCGGAACGCCACGTCCTGCACGCTGTACCGGGCGAGCAGGGGCAGTCGGTCCTCGGCGACCGCGGCCATCCCGTCGACGTACTCCGCCAGCGAGGCCGCGACCGCCGCGGCCTCCCCGTCCGGAATCCGGCGCAGCACGGGCGGGGCGTCGAGGAAGCGGCGCCCGCCGCCGAGGACGGCCTCGGTGGACTTGGCCGCGAACCGGCCGCTGGTGTTGTTGCGGGCCTTCTCGGAGACCTTGCGCAAGGTGCCCGCGAGGTCCTGGGCGTCCGCGTGGGAGACGAGTTCCTCGTCGGCGATGGCGTTCCAGGCGTCCAGTGCGGGCAGCCGGGCCAACAGGCGCAGGGTGCGCCGGTAGGCGCCGACCGCGTCGTAGGCCGCCTGTCGGCAGGTGCCCTCGCCGGCCCCGGTCTCGCGTCCGGCGAGGACGAGGGAGGCGGCGAGCCGCTTGACGTCCCACTCCCAGGGGCCGTGCACGGTCTCGTCGAAGTCGTTCAGGTCGATGACGAGTTCGCCCCGGGCGTCCCCGTACAGGCCGAAGTTGGCGGCGTGCGCGTCGCCGCAGAGCTGGGCGCCGACCCCGGTGGTGGGGGTGCGGGCGAGGTCGTGCGCCATGAGTCCGGCGGCACCGCGCAGGAAGGCGAACGGGCTGGCCGACATGCGGCCGACGCGGAGCGGGGCGAGTTCGGGCAGCCGGCCCCGGCTGGACTCCTCGACGGCGGCGACCGCGTCGGGGCGCCGGTCGTCGAGGACCAGGCGGGCGTGGGCGGCGCGGGGCACCCGGGTGCGCAGGGCCTTGCCGAGTTCCTTGGCCGACGCCCGGGCCCCCTCGTCCGGTGCGTGCTGCGGGGCGAAGCCCCGGACCTGCGGCAGCCGGGTCGAGCGGGGGCGCCCCGGCGCGGCGGCGGTCCCCGTGTCCGGCGTCGCCGCCGGCGGGCGCCCGTCACCCGTTCTCGTGCCGTATCCCGTTCCCACCAGGCCCTCGGCCATCCGGTCCCCCTCCGTGCGCGGTGTGCACCGCTCGCGTTCCGCGTGCCGCCGTCCGGGCGCCGACCGGTGACGACCGGCAGATGGCACGCGCGGACGGGCATCGCGACCGTCAACGGGACGAAACGGTACCCGCCGATCGGGGTGTCGCGGCAGCCCCGTGGACGGGGGAACGCGCGGGGCGGGTGCGGGGGCCGCGCCGAGGGGCCGGCGGGGTCACTCGGGTTTCCCGGACGGGGGGCCGGCCCGCTGCGCCCCCGGCACGATCTGTTCGCGGCACGCCGCGGCCTTCTCCGGGAGGTAGGTCTCGGCCCACTCCCCGAGCGCGGCGAGCGCGGGCTTCAGCGCCACGCCCGACCGGGTCAGCCGGTACGCCACCCGCAGCGGCGGGCCCTCCACCACCTCGCGCAGGACCAGGCCCTCACCGGCCAGTTCGCTGAGCCGGTCGGAGAGCATCCGCTCGCTGATGCCGGGGATCGCCCGGCGCAGTTCGGAGAAGTGCACGGGCCCCTCCAGCAGCACGCTGATGACCAGCCCGGTCCACCGCTTGCCGAGCAGGCCGAAGACCCGGGTCATCCCGCCGTCGACGGTGGCGCAGGCCCGGGGGTCGTGCGCGTCCGCCGCCGCGCCCGGCGCCCGCGCCGGGGCGCGGTGGGCGGCGACGCCCGCGGTCCCGGCGTCCGGGAGCCCCGGGGACTCGGCCTCCCCGTCGCCGGCGTCGGGGGCTGCCGGCGCCTTCGGTGCCGTTGCGTCCTGGGCGAGCACGTCCGCCCCGCTCATCGTCTCCGTCGCCACGTCCCTCGCGCTCCTCTCGGGGGTCGCCATGGCCCCCCAGGGTACCGCTCCGGAACCTCGGGATGAAAAAAAGTAAGTAGCTGTGTTAGTAATAGCTACGAAAGGAAGGGCAGCACGTGATGCCCCGTGCACCGCCCGGCGCCGTGCGGGCGTACGGGCGCTTCCCGCGTTGCCCGCCACCCCTATCTGGAGACCTGATGGCCACCCTTCTGCACCTGGACTCGTCCCTCTTCCCCACCGAAGGCTCCACCTCGCGCACCGTGACCGGCGCCTTCCGCGAGGCGTGGGAAGCCCAGCACCCCGACAGCTCGGTGGTGTACCGGGACCTGGCGGCGACCCCCGTCCCCCACCTCGACGTGATCGGCGCCTCCGCCGGCTTCGCCGACCCGACCACCCACACCCCGGAGCAGGCCGCGGCCTTCGCCCACCGGGTCGAACTGGTCGAGGAGCTGGAGGCCGCGGACGCCGTGCTGATCGGCGCCCCGATGTACAACTTCTCGATCCCCTCGACCCTCAAGACCTGGCTCGACCAGGTGATCCTCCCCGGCCGCACCCTCGGCCCGGAGTCCAGCCTGAAGGGCAAGCACGTCACCGTCGTCGCCAGCCGCGGCGGCTCGTACGCCCCGGGCACCCCCCGGGAGGAGTTCGAGTACGTGCAGAACTACCTCGGCGCGGTGCTGACCGAGATGCTCTCGCTGGAGGTCGACTTCATCGTTCCCGAGCTGACCCTGGCGCGGACCAACCCGGCCATGTCCGAGCTGATCCCGCTCGCGGACGCCTCCCGCGAGAAGGCCCTGGGCGACGCGGGCGTGAAGGCCCGGTCCCTGGCGGACCGGCTGGTCGCCGCGACGGTCTGACGCAGGCCGAGGACGGCGGGGGTGCGGAGCGACTCGCTCCGCACCCCCGCCGTCGTTCCCGGGCACGGGCTCAGTGCTGGTGGCCGTCCTCCCCCGCACCGTCGGAGGGCGCCTCCGCGGGCGCCGAGGGAGCGGTCGCACCGCCGGCCCGCACGGTGAACTCGGCGGTCCGCACCTTCCCCTCGTGCTGGAAGTCGAGGAAGAGGCGGTAGGTCCCGCTGCTGGGCGCGGTGGCGGTGAAGGACACCTCGGGCCCCGGCTCGGTCTTCCCGTCGCCGGGCTCGCCGTTCGGGTGGACGTGCAGGTAGCCGAGGTCCCCGGCGCGCAGCGCCACCAGGTGGCCGTAGGCGCCCAGGTAGGGCTGGAGGTCGGTGACGGCCCGGCCGTCCTTGCTCACCGACAGCCGCAGTTCCTCCGCCGCACCGGGGCGCAGCCCGCCGTCCAGGGTGACCGCGTACCCGTCCACGGTGGCCGTCCGGGCCGGGGCGGGGACCGCCTCCGGGCGGTACGCGCCCGAGACCGCGAGGTCGGTGCCGAGGGTCAGGTTCCGGGCCTCGCCGCCCCGGTCGGCACCGGGCGTGAAGTCGGCGAAGACCCGGTAGTCGCCGGCCCGGGGCAGCTCGACGGGCGTGGACCAGGTGCCGTCCGCGGAACGGACGGGGTGCAGGTGGCGGTAGGTGTTCAGATCGCGCGAGGCCACGATGAGGTGCAGGTCCTTGCCGTGCTCGCGGGTGAAGGAGGTGAGCGCCTCGCCCCGGTCGTCCCGGATGACGAACTCCAGGTCGGCCTCGCGCCCGGCGGGGACGCGCGGGGTCAGCAGGTCGACGGCGTAGCCGCCCTCGGCGCTCTGGAGCCCGCCGGGCCGGTTCGCCTCGGCGGCCGGCTCCTCCTTCCCACCGGCCCGCTTCCCGCCGGCGTCCGCCCCGTCCTCCTTCGCGTGCGTCCCGTGCGCCGCGGGCTCCGGGTTCACCGGGTCGACGCCCACGCCCACGCCGTAGGCCGTGCCGAAGGCCGCCGCCAGGACTGCGGCATAGGCGGTGATCTTCACTGCGGTGTTCATGACTGTTGCTCCTGACGGCGTTGACGGCGGAACCACGGGCGTACGGGTGCGACCACTGGGGTGGGTGCGTCCGGTGGGGGCGCACGGGGGTGGACAGTGGAAGGGAGGCGGACGGGCCCGGTGCCGCGTACGGCGAGGGCCTGCCCGTGGTTCGCGGCCTTGCCGCGCACCCCGCGCGATGGAGCCGAGGACCCGCTCCCCCCCTACGAAGTTATACCCCTGGGGGGTATATTTCCAGTCCCGGCGAACCCTTGTTTTCGATAGGGGCCGGGGGTATACATGACTTCGACGCCAGATACCCCCACAGGGTATATTGGGAAGCATCGGGTCCACCGCTCGGGCCCACCAACCGAGGAGCAGTGATGAGCAGCACGCTCGCCCCGACCGAGCAGGTCGAGCTGGCCATCGGCGGCATGACCTGCGCCTCGTGCGCCGCCCGCATCGAGAAGAAGCTCAACCGCATGGACGGGGTCGAGGCGACCGTCAACTACGCCACCGAGAAGGCCAAGGTCAGCTTCTCCGGCGAGGTCGCGGTGGCGGACCTGATCGCGACGGTCGAGGCCACCGGCTACAGCGCCACCCCGCCCCCGCCGCCGAACGCCGCCCGGGACGCGGGCGGCGCCGGGGACACCCGGAGCGAGGACGCGGCGGACGACGAACTGCGCCCGCTGCGCCAGCGCCTGGTCACCGCGGTCCTGCTGTCCGTCCCGGTCATCGCGATGGCGATGGTCCCGGCCCTCCAGTTCGAGTACTGGCAGTGGCTGAGCCTCACCCTCGCCGCCCCGGTGGTCGTCTACGCGGCCTGGCCCTTCCACCGCGCCGCCTGGACCAACGCCAAGCACGGCGCGGCCACCATGGACACCCTGATCTCGGTCGGCACCTCGGCCGCCTTCCTGTGGTCGCTGTGGGCACTGTTCTTCGGCACCGCCGGCGAGCCCGGCATGACCCACCCCTTCGAGCTCACCATCGCCCGCACCGACGGCGCCGGCAACATCTACCTGGAGGCCGCGGCCGGCGTGACCGCGTTCATCCTGGCCGGCCGCTACTTCGAGGCCCGCTCCAAGCGCAAGGCCGGCGCGGCCCTGCGCTCGCTGATGGAGCTGGGCGCGAAGGAGGTCACCGTCCTACGCGACGGCCCCGAGGAGCTCATCCGCATCGAGGACCTCGCGGTCGGCGACCGGTTCCTGGTCCGTCCCGGCGAGAAGATCGCCACCGACGGCACCGTGGTGGAGGGCTCGTCCGCGGTGGACGCCTCCATGCTGACCGGGGAGTCGGTCCCGGTGGAGGTCCAGGTCGGCGACGCCGTCACGGGCGCCACCCTCAACGCCGGCGGACGCCTGGTGGTGGAGGCCACCCGGGTCGGCTCGGACACCCAGCTCGCCCGGATCGCCCGGCTCGTCGAGGACGCCCAGAACGGCAAGGCCGCCGCCCAGCGCCTCGCGGACCGCATCTCCGCCGTGTTCGTCCCCGTCGTGATCGCCCTGGCGCTCGGCACGCTGGGCTTCTGGCTCGGCAACGGCGCCGGCCTGACGGCCGCGTTCACCGCGGCGGTCGCCGTCCTGATCATCGCCTGCCCCTGCGCCCTGGGCCTGGCCACCCCGACCGCGCTGATGGTCGGCACCGGCCGGGGCGC
Organism: Streptomyces sp. NPDC002490; assembly: GCF_040296045.1. Lineage (NCBI taxonomy): Bacteria > Bacillati > Actinomycetota > Actinomycetes > Kitasatosporales > Streptomycetaceae > Streptomyces > Streptomyces sp. NPDC002490. The sequence continues at coordinate 37,529 of NZ_JBEOWM010000020.1, forward strand.
CCAGCTCGGCATCCTGATCAAGGGCCCCGAGGTCCTGGAGACCACCCGCAAGGTCGACACGATCGTGCTGGACAAGACCGGCACGGTCACCACCGGCCGGATGACCCTGCTGCGCACCCACACCGCCGAGGGCCAGGACGAGGCCGAGGTGCTCCGGCTGGCCGGCGCCCTGGAGCACTCCTCCGAGCACCCGATCGCCCGGGCCGTCGCCACCGGCGCCGAGGAGAAGGTCGGCCCGCTGCCCGCCCCCGAGGACTTCGCCAACGTCCCCGGGCTGGGCGTCCAGGGCGTGGTCGAGGGACACGCGGTGCTGGTGGGGCGCGAGCGACTGCTCACCGAGTGGGCGATGGAGCTGCCCGCCGAACTGAAGCGCGCCAAGGACGAGGCCGAGGCCGCCGGGCGGACCGCGATCGCGGTGGCCTGGGACGGCGAGGCCCGGGCGGTGCTGGAGGTCGCCGACGCGGTCAAGGACACCAGCGCCGAGGCCATCCGCCGGCTGCGCGGCCTGGGGCTGACGCCGATCCTGCTGACCGGCGACAACCGGGCGGTCGCCGAGTCCGTGGCCCGCGAGGTCGGGATCGACGAGGTCATCGCCGAGGTCATGCCCGAGGACAAGGTCGCCGTGGTCAAGCGCCTCCAGGGCGAGGGCCGTTCGGTGGCGATGGTCGGCGACGGGGTGAACGACGCCGCCGCCCTGGCCCAGGCGGACCTGGGCCTGGCGATGGGCACCGGCACCGACGCCGCGATCGAGGCGGGCGACCTGACCCTGGTCCGCGGCGACCTGCGGTCCGCGGCCGACGCGATCCGGCTCTCCCGCAAGACGCTGGGCACCATCAAGTCCAACCTGTTCTGGGCCTTCGCCTACAACGTGGCGGCCCTGCCGCTGGCCGCGGCGGGCCTGCTCAACCCGATGATCGCGGGCGCCGCGATGGCGTTCTCCTCGGTCTTCGTGGTGGGCAACAGCCTCCGGCTGCGCGGTTTCCGCGCCGCCGGCTGACCCGCCCGCCCCGGGGCGCCGAAGGGCCCCGTACCGGTCACCCGACCGGTACGGGGCCCTTCGCGTTCCCGGGCCGGGGCCACGCCCCCGATCCGGCGCGTCCGGATCGGCGCCGCCGGCGCACGCACCCGCGAAAAAAGCGCCGGATTCTTTGCCGAACCACCCTTCCCAGATACCCCCTCGGGGTATAAGGTCAAGCTCAGCTCAAGATACCCAGGGGGGGTATCTGAATCGAAGGGTGCTGAACGATGTCAACCGTCAACCCCCGGCGCTGGTGGGCGCTTCTCGTACTGGCCACCGCCCAGTTCATGGTGATCATGGACACCTCCATCATCGGAGTCGCCCTCCCCGAGATGCAGCGGGACCTGGGCTTCTCCCAGGGCGACCTCCAGTGGGTCTTCAACGCCTACGTCATCGCCTTCGGCGGGCTGCTGCTGCTCGGCGGACGCCTCTCCGACCTGCTGGGCGCCCGACGGATCTTCGTCTCCGGCTGGGTCGTCCTGATCGCCGGCTCGGTGGTCGCCGCCGCCGCGAGCACCGCCTGGGTCGAGATCGCGGGCCGCGCGGTGCAGGGCGTGGGCGGGGCACTGATCGCACCCGCCTCCATGACCCTGCTGATGATGCTCTTCGGCCACGACTCCAAGGAGTTGGGCAAGGCGCTCGCCCTCTACGGCGCGGCGGCCCCCGCCGGCGGCACCGCCGGCGTCTTCCTCGGCGGCGTGTTCACCGAGTGGGCGAGTTGGCCGTGGATCTTCATCATCTACGTCCCGATCGGCATCGCCACCCTGTTCGCCACCGGCCTGCTGCCCTCCGTCGCCGGCCGCCGCGGCTCGGTGGACCTGCTGGGCGCCGTCTCCGTCACCGCCGGACTGGCCCTGGCCGTGTTCGCCGTGGTCCGCGCCCCCGAGGTGGGTTGGGGGACCACCCAGACCGTGCTGCAACTGGCCGGCGCCGCCGCCCTGCTGGTCCTCTTCCTGCTGGTGCAGCGCTCCGTCAGGACGCCGCTGATGCCGCTGGGCGTGTGGCGGACCCCGGGCCTCGGCGTCTCCAACCTCGCGATGACGCTGCTGGGCGCGGCCTGGATCCCCATGTGGTACTTCCTCAACCTCTACCTCCAGCAGGTCCTCGGCTACGGCGCCTTCGCCAGCGGCGCGGCACTGCTGCCCATGACCGGACTGCTGATGGTCTTCATGACCCTCATCACCGCCCGGCTGCTGGGGCGCTTCGGGCCCAAGCCGCTGATCACGGGCGGTCTGCTGGTGCTGGCCCTCGGCCTGCTGTGGCTGTCCGCCGTCGAGCCCACCGGCACCTTCCTGGTGGACGTGCTGCCCGCCTCCCTGGTGGCGGCGACCGGCATGTCGCTGGCCTACATCCCGGCGATGATGTCCGCGATCTCCCACGTCCCGCAGGAGCAGGCCGGACTGGCCTCGGGCATCGTCAACACCACGTACCAGGTGGGCTCGGCGCTCGGCCTGGCCGCCCTCACCGCACTCGCCACCTCGCAGGGCGCGGGCGCCCTGGGCGACCTGCCGGCCCTGACCGACGGCTTCTCCGCCGCCTTCCTCGGGGCCGCGGCCCTCGCCGCGGTCGGCGCCCTGGCCACCGCCCTGCTGATGAAGGGCCCGCAGGCCCAGGCGGCGCCGTCGACCGAGCGGGCGAACGCCTGACCGCCGCGGGAGCCATGCCGCCTCCCGCGCGACCGACCGGCCCTGGTGAGCCCCCCGCGCCCACCAGGGCCCGTCGTCGCCACGGCGCCACCGCCTCAGAGGTAGCGGGCGGCGAGCCGCGGCAGCCGGCGGACCATCTCCTCGTCGTCGTCGAAGTCGAACTCCTCGCCCATGTCGTCCACGACGACGAGCGGCGCCTCGCGCTGCGCCCGGTAGCGCTGCCAGAGCTCCTGGAACTCCGTCCCCCCGCCGGTGATGCGCTTCAACGCGTCGCTCGCCGCGTAGTTGACGCCCTCGTAGAAGAAGTCGGCGTCGCTCGGGGCGCCTTCGCCGCCGGCCACCGCGGGGTGGTCGGCCAGGGCGTCCGGGTCGGCCGCCACCGTCTCGTACCAGTGCCGGCCCGCCGCTATCAGCCCGGCCCGGAAGTCCATGAAGCTGTCGTCCGAGCAGCCGCCGCCGACGAGGTACGCGGCGGCCCACACGTCCCACCGGTACACCGCCTGCCGCAGGTCGTCGAAGTGCGCCTGGTAGCCGAGGACGTCCTCGGCGCCCCGGCCGGCCAACTCGTCGACCAGCGCCTCGTCGAACGGCTTCGCCGCCGTGGTGGCCGACCGCGCGGCGTCGATGACGCCCCAGAATTCGTTGATGTCCACCCGACCAGCCTCGCACCGGGCTCTGACAACGGGCCCGCGACCGCACGGGAGCCGCCGCTCACCCCTCCCCCGAGCCGAGTTCCTTGCCGTAGCAGACCTCCACGTACGGCCCGGTGCGGTGCGCCGGGATCTCGCGGTAGCCGTGGCGGACGTACAGCGCCCGGGCCTCGACCAGGTCGAGGCGGGTGTTGAGGACGGCCCGGACGGCACCGAGCCGGCGGGCCTCCTCCTCCAGCCTCGCCAGCAGCAGGCCGGCGCCCCCGGTGCCCCGGAAGGCCGGCCGCAGGTAGACGCGGGTGACCTCGGCGCGTTCGGGGTCCAGCATCAGCACCCCGCCGCAGGCGGCGGGCGCGCCGTCGACCCGGCCCACGACGAACCGGCCGGTGGGCGGCGCGAGGAGTTCCGCACCGTCGCCGTCGAGGCCCAGGTCGACCTCCGCGGCGGTCGCCGGCCGCCGCCGGTAGCGGCTGGCGACCTCGTCGTAGTAGTCGCGGCGCAGTCCGGTGGCGTCCGCGGTGTCGAAGGCTTCGGGGGCCAGGTGCCACGGGGTCATGGGGCCATCCAGCCGGAACGCACCCGCCCCCGCCAAGCGGTTTTCGGGGCGGCGGGGAGGAAACCGGCGCGCCGTCCGGCGCCCTGAGACCTTCCTCACAGGGTCGCGACGCACCCGGAACCGGCCCGGAACGAAAAGAACGGCCGGCATCGTCTTCACGATGCCGGCCGTTCCGATGTTTCACCGGAGCACCCGGAGGTGCTTCCTTGTGCGCGAGGGGGGAGTTGAACCCCCACGCCCTTTCGGGCACTGGAACCTGAATCCAGCGCGTCTGCCTATTCCGCCACCCGCGCTTGGGTGTTGCCTTCGAGCCCCTCACCGCTTGGTGCGGCGCCTTCCGACATGCAGAAGACTAACACGCTGGGGAGGGTGCGTTCACCTCCGTATGCACCGCCCCGCGCACGGGGTGTCCCCGCAGGTCGGAGCGGTCCCGGCCACCCGACCGGATCGCCGCCCGGGGACGTCCGGCGACGGCGCGCCCCGGCCCCGGAGGACGGCGGGAGCCGGCGTCCGCAGCGGGGCCGGTGGAACGCACCACCGCATCCGGACGTTCTCCTCCTACGGAAGGCAACACGGACGCACCGCCCGCCGCGCCGCCGGCCGGGAGGACGGCGGCGCGGCGGGGAGCGGGCACGGAGAAGGAGGAAGGGCGGAGGAGGGCGAGCCCCCGGACCCCCGCGCACGAGCGCGCCGGGACGGGCGGGACCGCGCAACCGCGGGGCGACTACGAACAGCGGCGGACGGAGGCGGGACGGGGGTGTGCCGGAGCACCGGCCGACGCCGCGGAGGACGCCGCGGGGCTTCACGGAGCCATCACGACCGTCCCCGTACCGTCCCGAGCCGGCACCAGGAGGCCCCCGAGCCGCCGATGCGGACCGGAGCGCTCCCCGAGTGCGGGACACTGACCCGGAAGCACCTCTACGATCCCCCTGGAACACGTTGTCGAGGGGGGCCATGGGGCCACCGCGACGGGGAAGGCTCGTAGGGAACCGGCGCAGCCGTCCGCCCGGGGACGGATCACCGGCCCCACCACGGGGGACGACCTGTGAAGGTCGACACTCAGGGGCCGGCGGGACAGGGGGAACCAGCCAATTCACCGGCGCGTGGATACGATCAGTAAGCAGTACCAGGACGGCAGCCAAGGAGAAGGAGGTGCCCCGTGGGAGTCCTGAAGAAGTTCGAGCAGCGCCTCGAAGGTCTGGTCAACGGCACCTTCGCCAAGGTCTTCAAGTCCGAGGTCCAGCCGGTCGAGATCGCCGGCGCGCTCCAGCGCGAGTGCGACAACAACGCCACGATCTGGAACCGCGACCGCACCGTCGTCCCCAATGACTTCATCGTGGAACTGAGCGCCCCGGACTTCGAGCGCCTGAGCCCCTACTCGGGTCAGCTCGGCGACGAACTCTCCGGAATGGTCCGCGACTACGCCAAGCAGCAGCGGTACACGTTCATGGGACCGATCAAGGTCCACCTGGAGAAGGCCGAGGACCTCGACACCGGTCTGTACCGGGTGCGCAGCCGCACCCTCGCCTCCAGCACCTCGCAGGCGGGGCAGGGCCCGGGCCCGGGCGGCGCGCCCGCCCCCGGCGGGCGGCCCGGCGGCGGCTACGGCTACCCGAACCAGCCGCCCGGCGCCCCTCCGATGCCCTCCACCCCGCCGCCCGGCCGGCCGGCCGGCGGACCGGTCGGCGCCCCGTCGGGAGCGCAGACCCGGCACTGGATCGAGATCAACGGCACCCGCCACCAGATCTCCCGCCCGACGCTGGTGCTGGGCCGCAGCACCGACGCCGACGTACGGATCGACGACCCCGGCGTGTCCCGCCGGCACTGCGAGATCCGGACCGGCGCCCCCTCGACGGTCCAGGACCTCGGGTCCACCAACGGGATCGTGGTGGACGGGCAGCACACCACCCGCGCTACGCTCCGCGACGGCTCGCGGATCGTCGTGGGGAGCACCACCATCATTTACCGGCAAGCCGAAGGGTGAAGCGGGGGCAATGTCAGAGCTGACCCTGACGGTCATGCGGCTGGGTTTCCTGGCCGTACTGTGGCTGTTCGTGATCGTGGCCGTCCAGGTCATCCGCAGTGACCTCTTCGGCACCCGGGTGACCCAGCGGGGGGCCCGTCGCGAGGGCGGACGCGCACAGCAAGGGGGACGCCAGGCAGCGCCCCCGCCGCAGCGGAGCCAACAGGGCGGCGGTCGCCAGCGCCGCGGCGCCCCCACCAAGCTGGTCGTCTCCGAGGGCAGCCTCACCGGGACCACGGTCTCCCTCCAGGGGCAGACGATCACGCTGGGGCGGGCCCACGACTCCACGATCGTCCTCGACGACGACTACGCCTCCAGCCGCCATGCCAGGATCTATCCCGACCGGGACGGACAGTGGATCGTGGAGGACCTCGGGTCCACCAACGGCACCTATCTCGACCGCGCGCGGCTGACGACCCCGACCCCGATTCCGCTGGGCGCGCCGATCCGCATCGGCAAGACCGTCATCGAGCTGCGGAAGTAGTGCAACGTCATGAATGAGCGCCAGCGGAGCGCACGCGCCGGAGCGGTCCGTACGACGACGGACACCGGTGCGTTCCCGACCGGAGGGTGGGCACGGTGCGGAGGTACCCGGAGCCGACGGGCGAGGTGCGCATGAGTCTGTCACTGCGCTTCGCCGCCGGATCGCACAAGGGCATGATCCGCGAGGGCAACGAGGACTCCGGCTACGCCGGTCCCCGGCTCCTCGCGATCGCGGACGGCATGGGCGGCCAGGCCGCCGGCGAGGTCGCCTCGTCCGAGGTGATCTCGACGCTCGTCACCCTCGACGACGACGTGCCCGGTTCCGACATCCTGACCTCGCTCGGCTCCGCCGTGCAGCGCGCCAACGACCAGCTCCGGTCGATGGTCGAGGAGGACCCGCAGCTGGAAGGCATGGGCACCACGCTCACCGCCCTGCTGTGGACGGGCCAGCGCCTCGGCCTGGTGCACGTCGGGGATTCCCGCGCCTACCTGCTGCGGGACGGCGTCCTGACCCAGATCACCCAGGACCACACCTGGGTGCAGCGGCTGGTGGACGAGGGCCGGATCACCGAGGAGGAGGCCACCACGCACCCGCAGCGCTCGCTGCTGATGCGTGCGCTGGGCAGCGGCGACCACGTCGAACCGGACCTGTCGATCCGTGAGGTCCGCGCCGGCGACCGCTACCTGATCTGCTCGGACGGACTCTCCGGAGTGGTCTCCCACCAGACGATGGAGGAGACCCTCGCCAGCTACCAGGGCCCCCAGGAGACCGTGCAGGAGCTGATCCAGCTCGCGCTGCGCGGCGGCGGCCCCGACAACATCACCGTGATCGTCGCCGACGTCCTCGACATCGACAGCAACGACACCCTGGCCGTCAACCTCTCCGACACCCCCGTGGTGGTCGGCGCGGTCGCCGAGAACCAGCACCAGCTCCACGAGGGCAACGCCATGCAGACCCCGGCGGGCCGCGCCTCGGGGCTGGGGCGGCAGGTGCCGGGCCAGGGCGGCGGTCGCGGCGGCGAGTTCGGCCCGCCCGGCAGCGGCGACGCCTACGCGCCCGACGACGGCTACGGCGCCTACGACGACGAGGACTTCGCCAAGAAGCGCGGTGGTCGTCGCTGGTTGAAGACCTCCTTCTTCGTCGTCCTCGCGCTCGCCGTCACCGGCGGCGCGCTGTACGGCGGCCACCGCTGGACGCAGACGCAGTACTACGTCGGCACCAAGGACGAGCACGTCGCGCTCTACCGGGGCATCAGCCAGGACCTCGCGTGGCTGAGCCTGTCGAAGGTGCAGAAGGACCACCCCGAGATCGAACTCAAGTACCTGCCGCCGTACCAGCGCAAGCAGGTGGAGGCGACGATCGCCGAGGGCGGCCTCGCCCAGGCCACCGACAAGATCAACGAGTTGGCGACCCAGGCGTCCGCCTGCCGCAAGGACGCCGAACGGCGCGCCGCCGAACGGGCGAACGCCAAGCCCGGCGAGGGCGAGGCCGGCGGCACCACCGGCGGCGGGACCGGCTCCGACGCGCCGGGGCAACCGGGCGCGTCCGCGACCCCGGGTGCCGCCGCGGGCGGCGGCGGGGCACGGCCGGCGTCCCTGAAGCGGGCCCCCACGCCGACGCCCCAGACGTCCACGTCGGCCACGCCGACGCCCGAGGGGAACGAGAGCCGCGAGCCCGCCTCCCCGCCCGCACCCACACCCGGCCCCAGCTTCTCCGCCGAGGAGCAGAAGCTGGTCTCGCTGTGCGGTAAGCAGTAAGCAGCCGTGAGGGGCCCTGTCACACCATGAGCAGCAATTCGACGACGCACACCTCCACCATCGGCGCCATCGGCGCGCCCAGCAGACGCAACACCGAGTTGGGCCTGCTGGTCTTCGCGGTGGTCATCCCGGTCTTCGCCTACATCAACGTGGGCCTCGCCATCGACGGCGAGATGCCCACCGGCGTGCTCGGCTACGGCATCGGCCTGGGACTGCTCGCGGGCGTGGGCCACCTGGTGGTGCGGAAGTTCGCGGCCTACGCGGACCCGCTGCTGCTGCCGCTGGCGACCCTGCTGAACGGGCTGGGGCTGGTGGTGATCTGGCGGCTGGACCAGTCGCCCCGGCTGCACGCCCTGGCCGAGGGGCAGGGCAACGCGTTCGTCGCGGCGGCCCCGCGCCAGCTGCTGTACTCGGCGATCGGCATCGCCCTGTTCGTCGCGGTGCTGCTGCTGCTGAAGGACCACCGGATCCTCCAGCGGTACACCTACATCTCGATGGCCGCGGCCCTGGTGCTGCTGCTGCTGCCGCTGGTGCCGGGGCTGGGCCGGGACGTGTTCGGCGCCAAGATCTGGATCAGCGTCGCCGGGTTCTCCATCCAGCCGGGCGAGTTCGCGAAGATCGTGATCGCGGTGTTCTTCTCCGGCTACCTGATGGTGAAGCGCGATGCGCTGGCGCTGGCCAGCCGCCGCTTCATGGGGCTGTACCTGCCGCGCGGCCGTGACCTCGGGCCCATCCTCACCATCTGGGCGGTCAGCCTGCTGGTGCTGATCTTCGAGAACGACCTGGGCACCTCGCTGCTGTTCTTCGGCATGTTCGTGATCATGCTGTACGTGGCCACCGAGCGCACCAGCTGGATCGTGATCGGCCTCGGCATGTCCGCGGCCGGCGCGGTCGGCGTGGCGTCCTTCGCCGGCCACGTGCAGTCCCGGGTGGACGCCTGGCTGGACCCCTTCGGCTGCTACGACGCCTCCGGCGCCTGCACCCAGATCGCCCAGTCCGTGATGTCCTTCGGCTCCGGCGGGGTCCTCGGCACCGGGCTCGGCCAGGGCGATTCCGACCTGATCGGCTTCGCCGCCAACTCGGACTTCATCTTCGCCACCTTCGGCGAGGAGCTCGGGCTCGCGGGCGCCATGGCGATCCTGCTGATCTACGGGCTGATCATCGAGCGGGGCCTGCGCACCGCGCTGGCCGCCCGCGACCCCTTCGGCAAGCTGCTGTCGGTCGGTCTGTCCGGGGCCTTCGCGCTCCAGGTCTTCGTGGTCGCCGGCGGCGTGATGGGCCTCATCCCGCTGACCGGCATGACGATGCCGTTCCTCGCCAACGGCGGTTCCTCCGTGATCGCCAACTGGGCGCTGATCGGCATCCTGATCCGCATCAGCGACACGGCCCGCCGCCCCGCGCCCGCGCCCGCTTCGAACCCCGATGCCGAGATGACCCAGGTGGTCCGCCCGTGAACAAGCCCGTGCGCCGGATCGCGATCTTCTGCGGCCTGCTGATCCTCACCCTGCTCATCCGCGACAACTGGCTCCAGTACGTCCGCGCCACCGACCTCCAGGAGAACTCCAAGAACCGCCGCATCTCCATCGAGCGGTACGCCCAGCCGCGCGGCGACATCATCGTCGACGGCAAGTCGATCACCGGGTCCACCAAGACCAACGGCAGCGACTACGCCTACAAGCGGACCTACAAGAACGGTCCGATGTGGGCGCCGGTCACCGGCTACGCCTCGCAGGCGTTCGGGGCGACGCAGTTGGAGTCCATCGAGGACGGCATCCTCACCGGCAACGACGACCGGCTGTTCTTCCGCCGCACCCTGGACATGCTGACGGGGGAGAAGAAGGAGGGCGGCAACGTCGTCACCACCCTCAACGGCGCCGCCCAGAAGGCCGCGTTCGAGGGGCTCGGCGACAAGAAGGGCGCGGTCGCCGCGATAGACCCGACGACCGGCGCGGTCCTGGCGCTGGCCTCGACCCCGTCCTACGACCCGTCGAGCTTCGCGGGCAACTCCACCAAGACGGACACCCCCGCCTGGGAGAAGCTCCAGAAGGCCAACGACCCCGACGAGCCGATGCTGAACCGGGCGCTGCGCCAGACCTACCCGCCCGGCTCGACCTTCAAGGTGGTCACCGCCGCCGCCGCGCTGGAGCACGGGCTGGTCGACGACCCGGACGCCAAGACCGACACCCCGCTGCCGTGGACCATGCCGGACACCACCCGTCCGCTGGAGAACGACGGTCCACTGCCCTGCAAGGACGCCACCCTGCGGGAGGCGCTGAAGGTCTCCTGCAACACCGTCTTCGGCAAGGCCGGCTCCGACCTCGGCAAGGACAAGATGCGGGAGACGGCGGAGAAGTTCGGCTTCAACTCCGAGCAGTTCGTCCCGGTCCGCTCCTCGGCCTCGGTGTGGCCGAAGGAGATGGACCGCCCGCAGACCGCGCTCAGCTCGATCGGCCAGTTCGAGACGGCGGCGACCCCGCTCCAGATGGCGATGGTGGCCGCCGCGGTCGCCAACGACGGCAAGCTGATGCAGCCCTACATGGTGGACGAACTCCAGGCGCCCAACCTCGACGTGATCGAGAAGCACTCCCCCAGCGAGCTCAGCCGCCCGCTCTCCGAGGAGAACGCCCAGAAGCTCCAGTCCATGATGGAGACCGTCGTCGACGAGGGCACCGGCCGCAACGCGCAGATCAACGGCGTGAAGGTGGGCGGCAAGACGGGCACCGCGCAGCACGGCGTCGACAACAGCGAGAAGCCGTACGCGTGGTTCATCTCCTACGCCAAGACGGACTCCGGTACGCCGGTCGCCGTCGCGGTGGTCGTGGAGGACAGCCAGGCCAGCCGGGGCGACATCTCCGGTGGCGGACTGGCCGCCCCGATCGCCAAGTCCGTGATGCAGGCGGTCATCAACAGCAAGAAGTGACCCCGGTCACGTTCCTTTCACATCGGTGCACGTTGCGATACCGGTCCTGTATCGGGTGACGTACACGGCCGGGGCAGGTAGGACGATCCGGGTACGGTGAACCCCGGACAGCACACCGCCGGACCGTACGACGACGGTACGGTCGGGACCGACGGAGAGGGCTGGAATAGCTATGGAAGAGCCGCGTCGCCTCGGCGGCCGGTACGAGCTGGGCCAGGTGCTCGGCCGCGGTGGCATGGCCGAGGTGCACCTCGCGCACGACACCCGGCTCGGCCGCACCGTCGCCGTGAAGACGCTGCGGGCCGACCTGGCCCGCGATCCGTCGTTCCAGGCCCGGTTCCGCCGGGAGGCCCAGTCCGCCGCCTCGCTCAACCATCCGGCGATCGTCGCGGTCTACGACACCGGCGAGGACTACATCGACGGCATCTCCATCCCGTACATCGTGATGGAGTACGTCGACGGTTCCACCCTGCGGGAGTTGCTGCACTCGGGCCGCAAGCTGCTGCCGGAGCGGTCGATGGAGATGACCATCGGCATCCTCCAGGCCCTGGAGTACTCGCACCGCAACAACATCGTCCACCGCGACATCAAGCCCGCGAACGTCATGCTGACGCGCACCGGGCAGGTCAAGGTGATGGACTTCGGCATCGCCCGTGCGATGGGTGACGCCGGCATGACGATGACGCAGACCTCCGCGGTCATCGGCACCGCCCAGTACCTCTCCCCGGAGCAGGCCAAGGGCGAGACCGTCGACGCCCGCTCCGACCTGTACTCCACCGGCTGCCTGCTGTACGAACTGCTGACGGTGCGTCCGCCGTTCATCGGGGACTCCCCGGTGGCGGTGGCCTACCAGCACGTGCGCGAGGAGGCCCAGCCGCCGAGCGTCTTCGATCCGGAGATCACCCCGGAGATGGACGCGATCGTCCTGAAGGCACTGGTCAAGGACCCCGACTACCGCTACCAGTCGGCCGACGAGATGCGCGCCGACATCGAGGCGTGCCTGGACGGCCAGCCGGTCGCGGCGACCGCGGCCATGGGCGCGGTCGGCTACGGCGGGGGCTACCCGGGCGGCTACGGCGACGAGCAGGCGACCACCGCGCTGCGGCCCCAGGACAACGCCGCACCGACCACGATGCTGCCCCCGGTCCCCGCGGGCGGGGACGGCTACGACTACGACGACCGGCCGGGCCGCCGCCGGCAGAAGAAGAACGGCGCCTCCACGGTGCTGCTGGCCGTGGCCGGCGTCCTGGTGCTGGTGGGCGCCATCCTGATCGGCAAGTGGCTCTCCTCGGACACCGAGGCCGACCCGATCAAGGTGCCGAACCTGGTGGGCGAGAAGCTGTCGGTCGCCGAGGAGCGGGTGGACAACGCCCGGCTCAAGTCGACCGTGACCCGCAAGCCGTGCGAGGACCAGCCGAAGGACAACGTCTGCGCGCAGGACCCCGCCCCGGGCACCGAGGTCGACGAGAACGAGGTCATCACCCTGACCGTGTCGACGGGCGCCCCGAAGGTCGCGGTGCCCAACGTCATCGGCGACGACATCGAAGCGGCGACCGACCGCCTGGAGGAGAAGGGCTACGACTTCAAGGTCGAGACGGAGTTCAAGCAGTCCGAGGAGCCCGTGGGCAGCGTCCTCGACCAGGACCCGAGCTCCGGCACCGAGGTCGAGAAGGGCTCGACCATCACCCTGACCGTGGCCAAGGCCAGGGAGCGGGTGGCCGTGCCGGACCTGGCCGGCCAGACCTGTGACGCGGCCAAGCAACAGCTCCAGGACAACAACCTGGTCGGCACCTGCACGGAGGTCGAGTCCTCCGAGGTGGAAGCCGGCAAGGTCCTCGCCCAGTCCCCCACGGCGGGCACCCCCGTCGTCCCCGGCTCCACGGTGTCCGTGCAGATCGCCAAGGCGCCGCCGGAGGAGGAGGAAGAGGAGGAGGAGCAGCCCCAGCAGGTGCAGGTCCCGCAGGTGATGAACAAGACGCTCGGCCAGGTGAAGCAGGAGTTGGCCGCCGCGGGCCTCCAACTCGGCGGGGTCGGCGGCCCCAAGGACGACAACGCCATGGTGGTGGCGGCCAACCCGCTGCCCGGCACCCAGGTTCCGGCGAACACCGCGGTCTCGGTGCAGACCATGCCGGGCCAGCCCTCCGGAACCCCCGGCGGGGGCGACGGCGACGGCGACAACGACGAGATCGGCTTCTTCGGCGGATCGTTCGGCGGACGCCGGTACTGACGCGGCGCACGACGGAAGGGGCCCGGCACCGCCGGGCCCCTTCTCCGTTCCCCGTCCCGCCCGGAACCGGCGGGCCCGGTCAGCGCAGTTCGGCCGGGGGCGTCCGCTCGGCGTCGACCTCCTCGGTGCGCACCAGCTTCCCCCACACCACGTACCGGTAGGTGGAGGTGTACTTGGGCGTGCAGGTGGTGAGGGTGATGTACTGCCCGGCCCGCTTGGCGCCGGACTCACGGGGCACCGGGTCGAGGACGTCCACGTTGTACTTCGAGGTGCTCGGCAGCATCGCGTACACCTCGTACACGTACCAGGTGTCCTGGGACTCGAAGACGATCGGGTCGCCCTTCTCGATCCTGTCGATGTCGTGGAACTTGGCCCCGTGCCCGTCCCGGTGCGCGGCGAGCGAGAAGTTCCCCTCGCCGTCCTGCGGCAGGGCCGACCTGACCGGCTTGGTGTAGTAGCCCGCGACCCCGTCGTTGAGGAGGTCCGTCGCGGTGCCCTTCTTGACCAGGATCTCCTCCCGCCCGTTCATCGTCGGGACGTGCAGGAAGCCGATGCCGTCCTTGGTGTCCAGGGCCCCCGGCCCCTTCGGGCCGCCGCCGTCCCCGGCCCAGGTGTCCCGGACCCGGTCACCCTGTTCGTCGGCCTTCCGGTCGGCGACGACGTTGGTCCACCACAGCGAGTACACGACGAACAGGGCGAGCACCAGCCCGGCCGTGATCAGGAGTTCGCCGAAGACGCTGACCGCCGCGGCCGCCCTCCCCCGCGCCCGCGGCGCCGACGCCCGCTGCTCCCGGGCGTCCCCCTCGGACCGCTCCCGCGGCCCTCTCCTCGCTACCACTGCATCGTGCCCTGTCTGTCCGTGCGTGCCGTCCGGGTGGCTCAGTCGACGAGCGCGTCCGGTTTCCCCTGGGAACGCGGCCGTTCCTCGGCCATCTTGCCCCACACGATCAGCCGGTACTTGCTGGTGAACTCGGGGGTGCAGGTGGTCAGCGTGACGTAGCGGCCGGGTTCGGTGAAGCCGGACCCGGGCGGGACGGGGTCGAGCACCGCGACGTTGCTCGGCGGGGTCTGGGGCAGGATGCTGGCCATCTTGTAGACGAAGTAGGTGTCCTGCGTCTCGACCACGATCGGGTCGCCCGGCTTGAGACGGTTGATGTAGCGGAACGGCTCGCCGTGGGTGTTGCGGTGGCCCGCGACCGCGAAGTTGCCCACCTTGTCCTGCGGCATCGCGGTCTTCAGGCTGCCCTCGGCGTAGTGGCCGACCATCCCCCGGTCGAGGACCTTGTCCTTGTCGATGCCCTCGGCCACCGGGACCACCACGTCCAGGGTGGGGATGTGCATCAGGGCGAAGCCCTGCCCCGGCTCGAAGGAACCGGGGGCCCGCTCGCCCTTGGCCCAGTCCTCCTGGATCCGGTCGGCGGCCCCGTTCGCCTGCGCCTGCGCCCGGACGTTGGTCCACCACAGCTGGTACGTGACGAAGAGCAGCATCAGCACGCCGACGGTGATGAAGAGTTCGCCCAGCCCCCGGCTGACGATCACCCCCACGGTGGGCTTGCGCGCCCGGGCCGCCCGCCGCGCCTCCGCCCGGCTCAGCGGCGCCGCGCCCTCGTCACCGTCCTCGTCGTCCTCGTCGTACGCGTCCTCGTGGTCGTCGTAGGCCCCGTGGTCGTCCTCGCGCCCGTGGCGGTCGCCGGCCGCGGGGCGGGCGTCTCCGCCGGTGTAGCGCTCGTAGGCGTCGGCCGCAGGCTCGACGAGGCCGCTGGACGGCCCGTACGCCGCCGCGGAGCCGTGCGGAGGTGTTCCGGCACCCGGATGGTCTCCGAGGGGCGGATGGGGCGCGTAGGGCTGTGGGGGCGGGGTGTCCACGGGAACGGGGGACGGCGCGTACGCGGTGGGCGCGACGCCGTGGGGCCCGCCGGGATGCTGCACCCCGTACGGCTGGCCGTCGAGGGGGTACTGGCCCGGGTACGGGGGCGCGGGGGCGGCGGGCCACCCCGCGCCCCCGGGAACGGGGTCGTACGGTGCGGGCTCCGGACCGGGCGTCCCGCCCCAGTCCCGGGCGTAGCCCTGGGGGTCGTACCACTCGCCGGGCAGGCTCTGGGCGCCCGTTCCGTAGGTGGTGCCGTACCCGAACGAGGACTCGGGCAGCGGGTCGTACAGCGGATCCGCGAGGTCCCGCACGGCCGCCTCGAACCCGTCCGCGGCGCCCCACGGAGCGGCGGGCTCCGGTGCGCCCTGCGGGGCCTCGTACGAGAACTGCCCGTGGCCGGGGTCCCCGTACGGAGCGGTGGGCCGGCCGCCCGGGTCCACCGGTCCCGAGTCCCGCTCGGGCCGGACCGCTGTCACGCGGAGGCCCTGCCCACCACGGGGGCGAGCCCCGCCGATCTGGCCACCGCGTCGCCGTACCCGCACTCCACGAGCCAGTTGGCGAGCATCCGGTGGCCGTGCTCCGTGAGCACGGACTCGGGGTGGAACTGCACGCCCTCGACGGGAAGCTCCCGGTGGCGCAGGCCCATCACGATCCCGTCGTGGGTCCGTGCCGTGACCTCCAGTTCGTCCGGGACGGTCGCGGGCTCGGCGGCCAGCGAGTGGTAGCGGGTCGCGGTGAACGGCGAGGGCAGTCCCGCGAAGACCCCCCGCCCGCCGTGCTCCACCAGCGAGGTCTTGCCGTGCAGCAGCTCCGGGGCGCGGCCGACGACCCCGCCGTAGGCGACGGCCATCGACTGCATCCCGAGGCAGACCCCGAAGACGGGCACCCCGGTCTCGGCGCAGTGCCGGACCATCTCGATGCAGACCCCGGCCTGCTCCGGCGCACCGGGCCCCGGGGACAGCAGCACCCCGTCGAACCCGTCCTGCGCGTGCGCGGGGGAGACCTCGTCGTTGCGGAGCACCTCGCACTCGGCACCGAGTTGGTAGAGGTACTGCACGAGGTTGAAGACGAAGCTGTCGTAGTTGTCGACTACCAGAATCCGCGCGCTCACTGGGCCCTTCCCTCGTCGACGGTGACGTCGTTGAAGGGGAGCAGGGGTTCGGCCCAGGGGAACACGTACTGGAAGAGCACGTAGACGACCGCGAGCACGAGGATCAGCGAGAGGATCGCCTTCACCCACGCATTGCCCGGCAGATGTCGCCAGATCCAGCCGTACATGCCGTCCCTACTCACCGTCGGTGTTGCTAGTGCGCCCACCAGAGTACGGGGACGGGGCCGGGAACAGCGGGGGTTGGTGGGCAAACCCCCTCACCGGGCAGGGCCGAGCCCTGTCCCGGGGATCGCCGCGGCGGGGAAAGCGACCGGCTTGCCCCGTTCGGCCGCCGGGGCTGTCGGGAATGTTCCCCGTGAAACACCTGGTGGGAGATGCGTCACGGGGACTCAGCGGAGCGGTTCGGCCTGGTGGAGGTCGACGGCGCCGGCGTAGCCGGGGAGGGTCACCGTTCCCTCCTCGTCGACCTTCCACCCCAGTCCGTAGGCGTTGACGTACAGCATGTAGTTCTGGATCGCGGGTGCGGCGGTGAGGGCCCGCTTCAGCTTCGCGGTATCCCCGACTGCGGTGATCTTGTACGGGGGCGAGTAGACCCGGCCCTGGAGGATCAGGGTGTTGCCCACGCAGCGCACCGCGCTGGTGGAGATCAGCCGCTGGTCCATGACCCGGATGCCCCGGGCCCCGCCCTGCCAGAGCGCGTTCACCACGGCCTGAAGGTCCTGCTGGTGGATGACCAGGTCGTCGGGCTGGGGCTCGGGGTAGCCGGGCAGCTTGGGGCGGGCGTCCGGCGGGGCGTCGTTCAGGGTGACCGTGAGGGCCGAGCCCCGCAGTTCCCGGGTGCCCGCCTGGTCCTCCAGCGCCTCCAGCCGGGAGTCCGGGGCGGCACCGTCGCGCCCCTGCTCGGCCAGGCCCGCCACGTCCTCGCGGAGGACGCGGAGGCCCCCCTCCAGCTCGCCGTTGCGGTGACTGCGTTCCTCGATCAGGTCGGAGAGCTTCAGCAGGGAGGCGTCGGTGCGGATGTTGGTGCCCTTGGCGGTGTTGAAGCTGGTCACGAAGAGGAGACCGGCCAGGGCGAAGACCGCGGCGGTGAGTGCGCGCGCCGGGCGCCAGCGCCGCGGCGGGGCGGGGGTGGTGCGCACACCGGGGGAGTCGGCAGAATTGCTCAACGTACCCTTGCTCCTTACCGCGCCGAGGAAGCACTACGCTAACGGACGCCCGGGGGAAGCGACTCCCCCAGCTCCGCTTGCCCGCTCCTCGGAGCCCGTCCACCGTCCCGCGCGGCCACGCAGCGCATCGACAGGAGAGTCCCTCGTGCCGAAGTCACGTATCCGCAAGAAGGCCGACTACACGCCCCCCACGGCGAAGCCCACCGCGATCAAGCTGACCAACCGCAGCTGGATCGCCCCGCTGATGCTGGCGATGTTCTTCGTCGGCATCGCCTGGATCGTCGTCTTCTACGTGACGGACGGCTCGCTCCCGATCGACGCCCTGAACAACTGGAACATCCTGGTCGGCTTCGGCTTCATCGCGGTGGGCTTCGGCGTCTCCACCCAGTGGAAGTGATCCGCGCCTAGGATTCCTGCTCGGCCCCCCGGCCCCCAGGGCCCGCGGGGCCCTTCGGGCTGCCGGGCCGGGGTACCGGGCGTCGAGTTATCCACAACTCTGTCCACAGTGGGGAAAAGGTCAGACGATCTGTGGATAACCCATGGGACGTTGACGCCGATGTGACTGACCGATCGGCGATCCGAAAACAGGTTCGCCCCTTGCCCCGTCTGGGAAAACCCAGCTCCCCCTCAAGGGCACAGGTGTTCCCCACCACCTGCACAAGATCCGCCACGCACTGTGGACAACCTCCGCGGTGCTCGGGGTCAGACGAGCGTCGCCGTCCGCACCACCACGGCCACCACGGCCACCAGCAGCACGGCCGCACAGGTTCCCCACTGCACCAGCGAGCGCCGTTCGCGGGGGGCGTGCACCATGCCGTAGGCGATGGCCACCCCCGCGATCAGACCGCCCACGTGCGCCTGCCAGGCGATGCCGGACATGGTGAAGGTGAAGATCAGGTTGATCGCCAGCAGCGCGAGCACCGGACGGAGGTCGTAGTTCAGACGCTTGACCAGCACCGCCGTGGCCCCGAACAGCCCGTAGATCGCACCCGAGGCGCCCAGCGAGGCATGGGTGGGGTCGACCAGCACGTAGGTCAGCGCTCCACCCGCGAGACCCGAGATCAGATACAGCGCGAGGTACCGCGCCCGGCCGAAGGCCGCTTCCAGCGGGCCGCCGAGCCACCAGAGGCTGAGCATGTTGAAGGCGATGTGCCAGACCTCGGAATGCGCGAACATCGAGGTCACCAGCCGGTACCACTGGCCGTCCGCCACGCCCTCGACGGCGAAGTGCGGCGCCGGCCAGGCACCGATCAGGAACAGATCGGTGACCAGACGCTCATTGGTCTGGATCGCGATGAAGACGAGGACGTTGATCGCCAGGAGGATCTTGGTGACCAACCGGGGGTCCCGGACGAGGGGCGCCCCCGCGAGGGTGCGGGGCTGGTTGGCGGTGGGGCCGTGCCCGGTGCCCGAGCCCTGGCGCACGCACTCGGGGCACTGGAAGCCCACCGAGGCGCTGATCATGCAGTCCGTGCATATCGGCCGCTCACAGCGCGTGCAGCGGATGCCGGTCTCCCGCTCCGGGTGCCGGTAGCACCGCACGGGATTCTCGGCGTCCCGTGTGCCCTGCGGCCCGCCTGGCACCTGGTCCATGGGGGTTCTCCCCTCCATCCAACTCGTCCGAAGGCATGCGGGGGCCGGACGGACGGCCCCGCCCTTCCATGACGGACGGACGGGGCCGTTTGTTCCCGGGCGCCGCCCGGGGCGTCAGCGCGTCTCGACGACGACCGACTCGATGACCATGTCCTGCACGGGACGGTCGGTGCGCGGGTTGGTCTGGGTGCCCGCGATCAGGTCCACGACCTTCTTGCTGGCGTCGTCCGCGACCTCACCGAAGATGGTGTGCTTGCGGTTCAGCCAGGCCGTGGGCTCGACCGTGATGAAGAACTGCGATCCGTTGGTGCCCGGACCCGCGTTGGCCATGGCCAGCAGGTACGGACGGTCGAACTGGAGGTCCGGGTGGAACTCGTCCTTGAACTGGTAGCCGGGGCCACCGGTGCCGTTCCCCAGCGGGTCGCCGCCCTGGACCATGAATCCGGGGATGACCCGGTGGAAGACCGTGCCGTCATACAGCCGGTCGGTGGAGCGCTTACCGGTCGCCGGGTGGACCCACTCGCGCTGGCCCTCGGCGAGCTCGACGAAGTTCTTGACCGTCTCGGGCGCGTGGTTGGGCAGGAGCCGCACCACGATGTCGCCTTGGTTGGTCTTCAGGGTGGCGTACAGCTGCTCAGCCACGATCTGCCTTCCGTTGTCCTCTGTGACGTTCCGATCCTCGCACGAGCCGGCACGCACCGAGACCGGCCCCGCCCGGATCGTGGGCTTCCGCCGGGGGAGGCATGACCCGGATGCCCCTTCTCACATGCCGGTGCGCGGGACGGCAGGCATGATCCCCATAAGGGCGGAAAGGCGAACGGTGACGCGCTGGGGGGCACCCCAGGCTTTCCGCCACCGAGGAGGAGGTTCTCGTGACCCGCATCGACAGCGTGCGCGCCGCGACCGGTTCCGCGAAGGACAGCGTGCTGCACGCCGCGGAAGCGGTGGCGCCCTACGCGGACACGGCCAAGGAGCGAGCCGTGCACTACGCCCACTCAGCCCGGGTGCGAGTGGCGCCCAAGGTGTCTTCCGCGGCCCAACTGGCAGCCGATCAGGCGCGTGTCCAGTACGTGGCCCATCTGGCGCCCCGCATCGAACAGGCTCGTACCCATGTCCCCCCGAAGGTCGACCACGTGGCGCACGAGGCCGCTGCACGTGCCCGGGTCGCCGCCCGCCAGGCCGCGGAGTACTCCCGGCCCCGGCTCCAGCACGCGGTGGCCGCCGCCGGCCCGGCGCGGGACGAGGCCGCCTCCCGCGGGGTGGCCGCACTCGCCGCCCTCCGGGGGCAGGTATCCGCGGACGAGGTGCACCGACTGATCCGACGGTCCACCCGGCGCTCCCGGGCCCGACGGGTGGGGAAGGGCGTCCTCTTGCTGGGCGTCACCGCGGGTGTCGCCTTCGCGGTCTGGAGGTGGTGGGACAGCCAGGCCAACCCGGACTGGCTGGTGGAACCCCCCGCGGCGACGGAGGTGCCGGAGACCGCGGACGTGGATTCCCCCTCGGCACTCGACCCCGAAGTGGAGGCCAAGCAGGCGCAGACGGACGCCGCCTCGGACTCCGACCGCGAGTGAGCCCCGGGCGCGGCGTTTCACGTGAAACGCCGGGCCTACGCTCCACGTCCGTCGAAAGCGCCCTTCGGGCCAGGTCGACTTCGTTCGGGGAAGGGGCGGGCGGGGTCACGGGGGTCCGGGGCGGCCGGGCACGCGGAAAGTCGCGTCCCGACGGGAAGGCATAGGGCGTGCGGCGCCACGGGGGAGGGAACGCAACAGCGGCTCACCGCTGGGCGGGGGCGTGCGGTCCCGTGCGGGCGTCTGCGGGGTGACTCAGTCCGTTCGTCGTCGGGGTGTCGGGATCGTCGTCGTCCCGAGTTCCCGGTCCATCCGTCAGCGGCTGCTGCAGGTCGGCGTCGTCGTCATGAGGAGCGGCGAGAGCGGGGGCGCGGTCCGGCACGACCGGGAGTCCTAGGGGCGGGCTCCGGTCCGTGGGCGGTCGATCCGTGAGCGGTCGGTCCCTGGGCGGTCGGTCCGTGAGCGGTCAGTCCGTGAGCGGTCCGCGGGGTCCGGGTCGCACGGCGGGGGCCGTCGGGGGGGCACGACACCGGCGGGTTCACACGGGGCCGGACGCACGACGGGGAGGGCGACGGGGAGCACCGGATGCGCGGGGCTCGCGCCGGGTGCTCAGGAAGCGGCGGCAACGAGCGGTCCCGGTACGGCGGGAGCGTCCGGACCGGCGGGGCCCGACGGGACGAGGCCTCCGCGGCCTTGGCGGGCGGAGCCGTGGGGGCGCGGCAGCGGAACCGCGCCGGAGTTGCCTCGGACGTTGGCCGGGGCGCTCACGGGAGCCTGGTCCGGGGAGGGCGCGGGGAGCTGTGCGGGGATCAGCGGACGGGACGGGGCCTGTGCGCCGCGGTGCGGTGCGGGTGCCCGGAGGCCGGGATCGGCGAGGGCGGCGTTGACCATCTCGGTCAGGGCCGCGTCGAAGTCCTGGGACGCGGTGCAGGCGCGGCAGCTGGGGGAGGAGCCGTGCGCCTCGGCCCGGATCCGTTGCTTCATCGTCGGTGGCAGGGACCTGAGCTGTCGTCCGGGCGCCGCCGCCGGAACCCGGGCTTCGCGCACGGTCGGGGCGGGGTGGCGGGTGGCCTCGGTCCGCACCACCGGGGTGGCGGCGGCGGGGGAGGCGAGCCCCAGGGCGGCGAGCACCGCGACGATCGCGGCGACGAGCGCTGTCCACAGCGCCGCGAGCTTGTTGCTGACCATGATTCCTCACTTTCGGGTTGGGCGATTTGCGTACTTTCCTCATCATGTGTATGCGGGGCCGAGAGGGAAGGACCGACGGGGAGTGGCGCCGCGATCGTCAGATGAACACCACACGGATGGAGTCATTCGCCCGGAAAAAACGCCACATGCGGCGAACATCACCATGTGGTAGGGCAAGAGCGGAGCGCCGCCCTCCGCGGAACCCGCGTCGGGACGCCCCTCCCGGCGGCGGTCCGCACCTCCCCGGTAGGTCACCGATCGGTATCGACCGGTGTGTATAGTCGGGCGCCAGAGGTCCCCTACGTCAACGAAAGACGAGGTCGCGCGGTGAAGAAGCTTCTCCTGGTCGCCCTGGCCGCCATCGGCGGGCTCCTCGTGTACCGCCAGATCCAGGCGGATCGCGCCGAGCAGGACCTGTGGACGGAGGCGACCGACTCCGTGCCCACGGGTTCGTGATCAACCACAACCTTCACTCCGAAGGCCCTGGCCAACCGAACGGCCGGGGCCTTCGTGCGTTCCGGTCGGGTGGCGGCCGGGGCGCCGGATCGCACGGGTGGCACGGCCGCCGCGGGCGATGACTCCGGCCGACGAGGGGATGGGCGCGTGAGGGCGCGGCTGGCGAAGCGGTGGTACCGCGGGTTCGGGGGGATGGTAGCCGCGGGGACGGTGCTGTGCGCGGCGGTATCCGCCACCGGCCCGGCGGCTGGCGCACCGCGGGAACGGCCCGAACCGTACGCGTTCACCCCGGACGCCCGCTCGGTCGAGGGGGCGTCAGGGACCGCCCAGGCCCGGCGCCTGGCACCCGGCAAGACCTACCGGAGCGTGCTGCCGAAGGCCGGCAAGCGCTATTTCCGGCTGGAACTGGGCGCGACGGAGAACGCCTACGTCTCCGCGACGGCCGTTCCCGCCCCCGGTACCGAGGTCACCTTCAAGGACGGCTACTCCCTCGCGGTGGAGAACGGCGACGGCATCACCTGTCGGTCCGCCCGCGCCCGCTTCGGCTCCTCCGAGAGCCCCCGCCCGCTCACCGCCTGGGCGGCGCGCACGACCGGTCCGGGCGCCGGCAGTTGTCGGAACGCGGGCCCGTACTACGTGGTGGTCGAGCAGGAGGGCGAGGCCCCGCGGACCGCCTGGGACCTGGAGCTGCGGTTCTCCGCGGAACCGCAGCTCAGCACGCCAGGCCCGAGCGAGGCCCCGACGCCCGAGGCGTCCCCCTCGCCCGCCCCGGTGGCGGGCGCGGCCTCGACCCGGGCGGGTGGCAGCGGCTTCGCGACCGCCCCCCGGCTGGGCCACGGCGTCTGGCAGGACCACATCCGCCCCGGGCAGACCCTCTACTACCGGGTGCCCGTCGACTGGGGCGAGCGGCTCTCCGCCCACGTGGAACTCGGTTCGCTCACCGACGGGGTGGCCGGGCCGGACGGACCCGACGGACCGGACGGCCCCGGCGGCGGTCGGGGCCTGGGCAGGTTCGTGCCGTCCGCACTGGTCGTCGACCTGTTCAACCCGGCCCGGGGCCCCGTCGACCAGGTCCAGAGCAGCTACGACGGCAAGCAGAAGGTGGCCGCCCTCGGGACGCTGCCCCCGGTGCGGTACGAGAACCGGTTCGCGGGTTCCGACCGGGTGAACGGCATGCGGTTCAGCGGACGGTACTACCTGGCCGTGCACCTGCGGGCCGCCGTGGCCGAGCAGTTCGGGGACGAACGCATCGGGGTGAAGCTGCGCCTCGGCGTCAAGGAGGCCCCCGCCGGCTTCGGCCCGGTGCCCGTGTACGACGGGCAGCCCCTGCCCGCCGAGGAGTTCCGACCCGCCGCCGAGGAGGAAGGGCCCGAGCCGGGAACGGACGGCCCCACCGCCTCCGCGTTCGCCCGGGGACCCGTGATGCGGACGGTGGCCTTCGCGGCGTTCGGCACCGGGACGGCACTGGTGCTGGTGCTGGTGGTGTGGACGGTGGTGGCCCGGCGCGGTTCCCCGGGCGCCGACGCACCCCGGACCTAGGGCGGCGGCTCAGGCCCGGGGCAGGGCCCACAGGCCCACGGCGAAGCAGATCAGCGCCAGCACGAGCAGCGGCACGGCGACCTTCGCCGGCGGCCCGGGCCGCCGGCGACGGCGGTGCCCCCGGGGTGGCTCCGCCGTCCCGGGAAGCCCCCCGCCGGCGCCGTCCGCCGGGCCGGGGCGGGGACCGCGGAGCGCCCGACCGCCCTGCCCGTCCGCCGTGTCGGCCTCGGCGAGGCCGACCGGATCGGCGGGAACGGGCCGGGAGTACGGGGGATAGCCGTCGTACGGCCCCGCCACGGCCCGCCCGGCGACCGCCGCCGGGACCGGCGGCCGGGCAACGGGCGGCAGCGCGGGCTGCGGCGGGTGCGCCGGCGGCGGGACGTACGGGTCGTGGACGGGCAGCGGCGGATGGGGGTGCGCCGCTGCGGGCGGTTGCGCGGGGGCCCCGGGCGGGGCGAGGGGATAGCCGTCCGCGGTGGGGGTGCGCGGGTCGGGGGCCGCCGGCGGGGGCGGACCCGGGGCGAAGGCGCCCCCCGCGCGGGCGCCGGGGGTGTTCGGGCCGTGCGGGAAGGCGCGGAAGGCGTCGGGGACGCGGGGGAGCCCCGAGGCCCGGGCCTCGGGGCCCTCGGGGCCGAAGCCGGGCGGCAACTCCGCGATCTGGTGGAACACCTCCACCACTTCCTCGTCCGGCCCGGGCTCCGGCAGCATCTCCGCGGCCGAGGCCAGGGCCTTGCGGGCGCCGGTCGCGGTACGGAATCGACCGTCCGGATCGGGTTGGATCAGCCCCGCGATGACCTGCCACAGGGGCTCGTCCACCCCGAGCGGCGCCGAGGGGGTGCCGTGCTCGGTGAAGTGCTCGATCAGCGCCTTGGCGTCCGGTTTGGCGCCCGTGAGCAGGTAGAGGGCGACGAGACCGACGGCGAACAGGTCGGCGGGGAAGTCGGGTTCGGCCCCCAGCAGTTGCTCGGGGGCGAAGTAGCCGGGGGTGCCCACCACGTAGTCGGTCTCGGTGAGCCGCGGCTCGCCCTTGCGCATCGCGATGCCGAAGTCGGACAGCCGCAGATGGGGACGGCCCGCGCCGGTGGGCTCCAGCAGGATGTTCGCCGGCTTGATGTCCCGGTGGACGACGTCCTCCGCGTGCACGGCCGCGAGCCCGGCGAGCAACTGGTCCAACAGGGTGCAGACCAGCCGGGGCGGCAACGGCCCGTAGTCACCGATGAGATGGGCCAAGGAGCCGCCGGCGACGAGGTCCATGGTGAACAGGACCTTGTCGTCGTCGGCGGCCCAACTGGCGGGGGCCAGCACATGGGGGTGGTCGATGCGGAGCGCCTGCTCGCGCACGAACCTCAGCAGGGTGTGGGCGTCGCTCTGTTGGAGGACCTTGGCGGCCACGTACCGGCGCCGCCGGTGGTCCCAGGCGCGCCAGACCGCGCCCACTCCCCCGCGTCCGATCGGATCGACCAGTTCGTACCGGCCGGCGAAGACCTCGCCCATCGTCCTTCGTCGCTCCCCGTGTGGTGCCGCCGGCCGGGCGGCGGCTCAGCTCTGGTGTGCCTGGTAATGGGCGACCGCGTCCGCGGTGCGTCCGGCACCGTAGACCCGGAGGAACTCCGCCAGCTCGGGGTGGGTGGGTGCCAGGGAGTTCGCCGCGTCGATGATGTCGCCCGCCGCGGAGACCGAGCGCAGCAGCGACTGGATCTCGCGGACGACGCGCTTGACGGTGGGCGCACCCGAACTGTGGGTGGGCTGCGAGGTGGTGCTCAGCACCGAACCCCCCTGGGACTTCTTGATCTCGTCCATCCGCTCGGTGGCCTCGCCCGCGCTGACGCTGCCGTCCGCGACCTGGGCGGCGAGGTCCTGGAGCAGTTGGACGCGCTGCACGACCGCCGGGTTGCCGATCTTGGCGCGTTGCCCGCTCATCAGCTGCGACAGCATGGGCGCCGACAGGCCCAGCACCCCGGCCAGCCGGGCCTGGTTCAGACCGAGGTCCTCGATGAGCCTGCGGAAGAGGGCGCCCAACGGCTCCCCGTACCAGTTCCGCTGGAGCTCCCTCGCTCTTGCGGTGGCTTCCTGCTGCGCGGCGTCCATTGCGTCTCCCCATCGCTTCCCCAAGAACCGCGGTTCGCTGTCGCGAAGCGCGTGCGAGCATCTTACGGAGAGTGGTCGTTCCCGGGGACCCCAAACCTTTTGCGGAATTCCGGGGGTGACCCGGTACCCTGTTCCACGAGCGGATGGGCCCGACCGGGCGATCCGTCTCCCCCACGGGGCCTTAGCTCAGTTGGTAGAGCGCTGTCTTTGCATGGCAGATGTCAGGGGTTCGACTCCCCTAGGCTCCACTCCCAGCACCCCCTCTGACCTGCGGAAGCACGGTCAGAGGGGGTGCTTTTCTTCCCGCCCGTCCGTACGGGCGGGTCAGCACCGCGAGGCCGACGCGCTTCCTGGCAGGTCCGCACGGGCGGGGGCCGTGCGCACCGACCCGTGCGCTTGCCGCGGCGGCTCCGCGACGAGCGGGTGCCGCCCCCGTGACGGGACACCTTGCCCTGGCCCGACGAACTGCTCGGCGAGGGGGCCGGCGCCGGCCCCCTCGCCGAGCAGTTCATGCGGCCCCGCCCCTCCCGTACCGGTCGGGGGAAATCCGTGCACGATCGGCCCAGCGGACGGAGTTCCCCGCCGGGAATTCCCGCGATTCCGTTCCGGATCGGTGGAGAGGTGGTTCGCCGAACCGATCGGAAAGGCCCTCACCCGCCGCCCCGCCCCGGCCCTCCCGTTCGCGGATCGCACTCGAATCGAACACCAACGCCCGGGCGCCCCGCCCGACTGGGGCGGGCCCGAAGGAATATCGTAAAACCGCCACCCACCCCCGGGAAATCGCCACACCGGGGCCCTTTTCGGCCTCGTACGGACGAGCGGAAATTCCCTGCGATCGAGGACGAACCCGGCCATGGAGACCTGTTCCGGAATTCCTGTCAGCCAGCATCCACCAGGGGAAACGCATGCCAACCGGAGGATCGTGGTCGCCGTCGGTGGCATCGGCCGCCGGGCCGTCTAGCCAGCTGACGAACCCATACGCTAGGCGATTTTGGCCAACCCGGCGGCGATCATCGTCACATTGAGGGCGTTACGGAAAGTTCCTAGGGTGTGACGGGTCGCGTTCATGCTGCTCATCAATGGGGGATCACTTGCTGTCTCACGATGAAAAAGAGCTGTTCGGTACGCGAGGTTACGCACGGCGCGAATCCGCGGTCATCCAGGGCGGTCGCGAGATGCGCATGGGGATCAATCCGCCGCTCATCACGCCCATTCACATGACGGCGGCCTACGAATTCCCGGACGCGGCGACGGCCGCCGGGATATTCGGGCTCGAAGAGGACGGTCACGCCTACAGCCGGCTGGGGAATCCGACGCTCCAGGTGCTGGAGGAGCGCATGGCACAGATCGACGGCGGGGTGGCCGCCCTCAGCGCCGCCACCGGACAGGCCGCGGTGACGCTGGCGGTGCTCAACCTGGTCACGGCGGGGGACAACGTCGTGGCGTCCAACGAGTTGTTCGGCGGCTCGTGGAGCCTGCTCAGCGCCACCCTGAAACGATTCGGCATACAGACCCGCTTCGTCAGCCCCGAGGACCCGGAGAACTTCGGGCGGGCCACCGACGACCGCACGCGGCTGTACTTCGGCGAGACCCTGCCCAACCCCCGGCTACGGATCTTCCCCATCGCCGAGGTGGCCGACGTCGGAGCCCGGCACGGGGTGCCGCTCGTCATCGACAACACCCTGCAACCGTTCGTCTGCCGCCCGTTCGAGCACGGCGCGGCCGTCACCGTCTACTCGGGCACCAAATACCTCGGGGGCCACGGCGCCGCCCTCGGCGGACTCGTCGTGGACAGCGGGAACTTCGACTGGGACCGATCGGACCGCCATCCCCTGATGACCCGGCCGGACCCCGCGTACGGCGACGTCGTCTGGGGCGAACAGGCCCGCAAGCTGCCCGACACCGCGGCCGCAGCAGCTACCTCTTCAAGGCCCGCGAGACCCTGCTCCGCGACTTCGGCATGAGCATGAGCCCGTTCAACGCCTGGCTCATCCTCCAGGGCATCGAGACCCTGCCCCTGCGCATGGCCGCCCACTCCGAGAACGCCGCGAAGATCGCGGAGTTCCTGGTCGGGCACCCCAAGGTCGCCCTGGTGCGGCACCCCGGTCTCGCGGAGGGGGACGAGGCCAAGCGGGTCGCGCGCTACCTGAACGACGGCACCGGGCCGATGGTGACCGTCGAACTCGCCGGCGGACGGGCCGCAGGCGCCCGGTTCATCGAGGCGCTGAAGCTCTTCTCCCACGTCAGCAACATCGGTGACGTGCGGTCACTGGCCACCCACCCCGCCTCCACCACGCACCGCCAGCTCCCCGAGGCCGACCTCTCGGCCGCCGGCATCACCCAGGGCTCGGTACGCCTCTCCATCGGCCTGGAACACCCCGACGACCTGGTGCACGACCTCGCTCAGGCGCTGACCGCGGCCTGACGCACGCACACCACCGACACGGGGGGACACCGTGACCATCGACTGCCCGGCACCGGTCGGCCCGTACGTCGCCCACCGGCACCTCTTCTCGGCCGACCACCCGCTGCTCCTCGCCTCGGGCGTACCCCTGCCACGGGTGCGGGTGGCCTACGAAACCTACGGCGAACTCAACACCGCCCGCGACAACGCGGTCTTCGTCTGCCACGTCCTGACCGGCGACTCGCACGTGGCCCGACACGACCGCGAGGACGCGCCCGGATGGTGGGACACCCTGGTCGGCCCCGGCCGCCCGATCGACACCGACCGCCTCTTCGTCGTCTGCGCCAACGTCCTCGGCGGCTGCGCCGGCACCACCGCCTCCTGGCCCGCCGGCACCCGGCACGCCCCGGTGGACGTCGCCGACATGGTCGCCGTCCACCGCGAGCTGCTCGCCTCCCTCGGCGTCCACCGGCTGCGCGCCGTGGTCGGCGGCTCGTTCGGCGGCATGCAGGCGCTCGAATGGCTGCTGCGCCATCCGACCGACGCCGAGGGCTACTTCATCGTCGCCGCCACCAGCCGGCAGAGCGCGGACAACCTGGCCTGGAACGCGATCGCCCGCGCCGCCATCCGCAACGACCCCGAGTTCCACGACAGCCACTACGCACCGGGCGGCGGCCCGCGGTGCGGCCTGGGGACGGCGCGGATGATCGCCCACCTCACGTACCTCTCCGAGGCGTCCCTGCACCGCAAGTTCGCCCGCGAGGGCCGCCGCCCGGGCACCCGCCGCCACCCCTCCCCCGTGGTCCAGGGCGACTTCGCGGTGGAGAGCTACCTGGAACACCAGGCCGACAAGTTCGTCCAGCGCTTCGACGCCAACAGCTACCTGCTGCTGATGAGCGCCATGGACCGGTTCGACGCCTTCGCCGCGCCGGACGCCCTCGCCACCGCCGAGGTCCCACCGCGGGTGCAGCTGTTCAGCTTCGCCCGGGACCGGCTGTACGGCCCCGACCACAGCCAACGGATCCAGCGGCTGTTGGCGGCCCGCGGCCTGTGCGCACCGCACCAACGGGAGGAGAGCTGCGACATCGGGCACGACGCCTTCCTGCTGGACGTCCCGCCGCTCCTCGACGCCGTGGCGGGGTTCCTCCGCGCTCTCGAACCGAGCCGCACGCCCCCCTCCCGCACCCTCGCCCCCCGCTGACCGGGCACCCGAGCCGCAAAGGAAGAACTGATGAACTCCAGTCACCGCATCGGGGTGGCCCAGGGCACCGCGCTGTTCGTCGGCGCGGTGCTCGGGGGCGGCGTCCTGGTGCTGCCCGCGCTCGCGGCGGAGGAGGCCGGGCCCGCCTCCCTCGTGGCCTGGGCGCTGCTGGTCGCCTTCTGCATCCCCGTCGCCAGCGTGTTCGCGGCGCTGGGCATGCGCTACCCGGACGGCGGCGGGGTCGCCACCTACGCGGCGAAGGCGTTCGGGCCCGGCGCCTCGGCGCCGGTCGGCTGGCTCTTCTACTTCGCCGTCCCGGCCGGCGTCACCAGTGCGGCCATCGTCGGCGGCGCCTACGTCGCCGACGCGCTCGGCGGCGGACAGGGCATGACGCTGACCGTCGCCGCCCTGTTGCTCCTGGGCTCCTTCACCAGCAACTGGCTCGGCCTGCGGCTGTCCGGCGGCCTCCAACTCCTGCTGGTGGGGGTGCTCGCCGCGCTCCTGGTGGTGGCCATCGTCGTCGCCGCGCCCGACGCCCGCGCGGACAACCTCAGCCCGTTCGCCCCGCACGGCTGGCTGGCCGTGGGGCACGCCGCCACCCTGCTCTTCTTCGCCTTCTCGGGCTGGGAGGCCGTCTCCCACCTGTCGGGCGAGTTCAGCGACCCGCGCCGCCAACTGCCCGTCGTCACCGCCCTGACCATCGTCACCGTCGCGGTGCTCTACCTCGGCATCGCCTCCACCAGCGTCGCCGTGCTCGGCTCGGACCCGGAGCGGAGCGAGGTACCGCTCACCCTGCTGCTCGAACGCGGCATCGGCGACTGGGCCAGCGCGGTCACCGCGGTCGCGGCGGTCCTGCTCACCTTCGCCACCACCAACTCCTACATCGCCGGCGGATCCCGGCTCGGCGCGGCGCTCGGCCGGGACGGCGACCTGCCCTCCTGGCTCGCCCCCGGCCACCAGGCCGGTCAGACGCCCCGGCGCAGCCTCGCCGTGCTCGGCGCCCTGGTCGCCGCCCTGCTGCTGGCCGCCGCCGCCGCGGACATCGGCCTCGACCCGATCATGTCCGCCGCCTCGGCCTGCTTCGTCGCCGTGTACATCGCCGGGCTCTCCGCCGCCGTGAAGCTGCTGCGCGGCAGCCGCCTCGGGCAGGCGGGCGCCCTCGTCTCGCTCGCCGTGGTCCTCGTCGTCTTCTGGTTCTACGGCGCCTTCCTGGCCCTGCCCGCCGCCCTGGTGATCGGCGCCAAGCTCTTCCGCCTCGCCGCCCGCCGCCGACGGGCCCCCGCCCCGGGCCGTGCCCCCGACGCCGAGCCGGCCGCACGGCCCGCCGACCGCACGGCGTCCCCGTGAGCCCCCCGGCGTCCGTCGGACGCCCCGGAACCGCCCCGTCCCGTCCCGTCCCGGAGAGGACCCCATGAAACCCGTCCCGCTGCGCGTCGCCCTGCTCGGCTCCGGCTCGGTGGGTTCCGAAGTGGCCCGGCTGCTGACCGCCCGCCACGAGGAACTCGCCGCCCGGATCGGCGCACCGGTGGAACTCGCCGGCATCGCCGTGCGCCGCCCCCGCCCGGGGGCCCACGGCCCGGACGGCACCCCCTTCACCACGGACCCGGCCCGCCTGGTGTCCGGCGGCGAGATCGACGTGGTCGTCGAGCTGATGGGCGGCACCGAGCCGGCGAAGTCCCTGCTGGTGGCGGGGATGGAGGCGGGCGCCTCGGTAGTCACGGCCAACAAGGCGCTGATCGCCGCGGACGGCCCCGAACTCCACGAACTCGCCCAGAAGCACGGCGTGGACCTGGCCTACGAGGCCGCGGTCGCCGGCGCGGTGCCCCTGCTGCGCCCCTTGCGGGAGTCCCTGGTCGGCGACCGGGTGCACCGGGTGGTCGGCATCGTCAACGGC
This sequence comes from Streptomyces sp. NPDC002490, assembly GCF_040296045.1. Lineage (NCBI taxonomy): Bacteria > Bacillati > Actinomycetota > Actinomycetes > Kitasatosporales > Streptomycetaceae > Streptomyces > Streptomyces sp. NPDC002490. The sequence continues at coordinate 68,888 of NZ_JBEOWM010000020.1, forward strand.
ACCACCAACTACGTCCTGGACCGGATGGCCAGGACCGGGGGCACCTTCCGCACCGCGCTCGCCGAGGCGCAGCGCCTGGGGTACGCCGAGGCCGACCCCACCGCGGACGTGGAGGGGCACGACGCCGCCGCCAAGGTGGCGATCCTCGCCCGGTTGGCCTTCGGCACCCGGCTGGCCCTGGACGACGTCCACCGCGAGGGGATCTCCGCCGTCACCCCGGCCGACGTCGCCCATGCCGCCGAAGAGAACGCGGTGATCAAACTGCTCGGGGTGTGCGAGCGCACGGAAGCCGGCGTCAGCGCGCGCGTCCGGCCCGTACTGGTGCCCCGGGAGCACCCGTTGGCGGGCGTCCGGGGCGCGTACAACGGCATCCTGGTCGAGGCCGAGGCGGCCGGGGAGCTGATGTTCCACGGTCAGGGGGCGGGCGGCGCCCCCACCGCCAGCGCGGTCCTCGGCGACCTGGTCGCGGTCTGCCGCAACCGGGTGGCGGGCACCACCGACCACCACCGGCCGCCCGTCGACGCCCTGCCCCCGGTCCCGATGGCCGAGGTCGGCGCCCGGCGCTCCCTGAGCATGCTCGTGGCCAACCGGCCCGGGGTGCTCGCCGAGGTGGCCGCGGCGTTCGGCGCCCAGGGCGTCTCCCTCGTCACCATCCGCCAGGACGTGCTGGGCGCGGAGGCCACCCTCTCCGTCACCACCGGCACCGCGACGGACGCCGCGGTCGGCGCGGTGGTGCGGGACCTGCGGGCGCTGGAGTCCGTGCGCGGGGTGAACCGGAGCTTCCCCGTCCTCGGCGACGGACCGGACCGTCGACCGTGACCGACGCACCGCACGACCACGCCGCCGGAAGGGCGGCAAGAGGAGGAACCATGCGAGGACCGGCCATCCGCACCACCGCACCCGACCGCACCCGCGGGACCGCGCGCCCGGAGTCCGCCCGATGAGCGGGTCCAGGGTCCTGGAGACGGCCGCCACGGCCCGGCGGGCGGCCCTGCCGCTGGCCGCGCTCTCCCGCGCCGAGAAGGACGCCGCCCTGGAGGCGGTCGCCGATGCGCTGCTCGCCCGCTCCGGCGACGTGCTGGAGGCCAACCGCCGGGACGTCGAAGCGGCCCGGGCCGCCGGCCGGTCCGAGGCCGTGTTGGACCGGCTGCTGATGGACGGGGCCGGGCTGGAGGGGATCGCCGCCACCGTGCGGCAGGTGGCCGCACTGCCCGACCCGATCGGCGAGACGCTGCACTCCGCCGTGCTGCCCAACGGCCTCGACGTGCGACGGGTCCGGGTGCCGCTGGGCGTGATCGGGTTCGTCTACGAGGGCCGCCCGAACGCCACCGCGGACGCCGCGGCGCTCTGCCTCAAGAGCGGCAACGCCGTCCTGCTGCGGGGCTCCTCGGTCGCGCGGACCACGGACGCGGCGCTGATCGCGGTGGTCCGGGGCGCCCTGGCCGGCACCGCGGTCCCGGTCGACGCGGTCCAACAGGTGCCCGGCGACGGCCACGGACCGGTACGGGAGTTGATGACCGCCCGGGGCCTGGTCGACCTGCTGATCCCGCGCGGCGGGGCGGACCTGATCCGGACCGTGGTGACGGGCGCGACCGTTCCCGTGCTCGAAACGGGCGTCGGCAACTGCCACGTCTACGTGGACCGGGACGCCGATCCCGGCACGGCGATCTCGGTGCTGCTCGACGCCAAGGCGCAGCGCCCCTCGACGTGCAACGCGGCGGAGTCCCTCCTGGTCCACGCCGAGGTGGCGGACGCGTTCCTGCCCGGTGCGCTGGCCGCCCTGCGCGCGGCGGGCGTCACGGTGCACGGGGACACCCGGGTGGCCGCCTACGACCCATCCGTGGTGCCGGCCACCGAGGCCGACTGGGGTGCGGAGTACCTCTCGCTGGACATCTCCGCGGCGGTGGTGGACTCCTTGGACGACGCGGTGGCCCACATCCGGCGGTACGGCTCCGGGCACACGGAGTCGATCGTCACCCGTTCGCGCCCGGCCGCCCGACGGTTCACCTCGCTGGTCGACTCCGCCGTCGTCGCCGTCAACGTCTCCACCCGGTACGTCGACGGCGGTGAGATGGGCCTCGGCGCGGAGGTCGGCATCTCCACCCAGAAGGTCCACGCCCGCGGGCCGATCTCGCTCGCCGAGTTGACCACGGCGAAGTACGTCCTCACCGGCGACGGCCACGTCCGCGGCGCCGCCGCCGCACCGCCGGGCCTCGGCTGCGACGCCCTGGCCGGCGACTGAACGTGCGGCGGGGGCCGGCCCCCGTGGTCCCCGCCGCACCCCCGGGGCGTCACACGGCGAGCCCGTTCATCACCACCTGGCCGGGCTCGTCCTTCTGGTACCCGCGCCAGGCCGCGGCGAGCCGGCTCACCGCCTCGTCCAACTCCTCCTCGGCGAGCAGGAAGGGCAGCCGCAGCCGGTCCGCGTCGCCGCCCGCAGGGTGCAGCGAGGCGCCCGGCAGCACGGCGACCCCGTGCCGCAGCGCGGTCTGCGCGAAGGCGGAGGCGTCACCGTCGGGCAGCCGCACCCACAGGGTCTGGCCGCCCTCGACGGGGCGGAAGTCCCAGTCGGGCAGCCGGCGGGCCAGCGCGGCGCACAGGTGGTCGTGGCGCCGGCGGAGTTGCCCGGCCCGGCGGCGGGCGAGGCCGTCCAGGTCGTGCAGCAGTTCGGCGGCGCCCAGTTGGGAGAGGACGTTGCTGCCGAAGTCCTGCGGGGCCTTCAGCCGGGCCAGCCGGGACACCAGCGGGGCCCCGGCCCGTATCCAGCCGACCCGCAGCCCGCCCCAGGCCACCTTGCTCAGCGAACCGACCGTGATGACCGGGGCGTCGGTGTCGAAGGCGGCGAGCCCGGGCGGTGCGGTGGTGCCGAAGGCGAGCGAGCCGAGCACCTCGTCGTCGACGAGCGGGACCTCGTGGCGGCGGGCCGCTTCGACCAGGCGTCGGCGGACCAGGGAGGGCACCACCGTGCCCGTCGGGTTGTGACAGGTCGGCACCAGGTAGGCCAGCGCGGGGCGGTGCTCGGCCACCGCCCGGCACCACGCCTCCGCGTCCAGGCCCGTCGGACCGCTGGGCACCCAGTCCACGACCGCCGCCGCCTCGCGCAGCAGTTCCAGGGCACCGGGGTAGGTCGGTGCCTCGACCAGGACCCGGTCGCCGGGCGCGACCAGCAGCCGCACCAGCAGGGCCAGGGCCTGTTGGGCGCCGGTGGTGACGAGGATCTGCTCGGGTTCGGTGGCCGTGCCGCGCTCGGTGTAGTGGCGGGCCAGTGCGGTGCGCAGGGCCGGGTGCCCGGCGGGGTGGTAGCCGAGGTCCGGGGCCGGCTCGGCGAGCCGGGCCAGCCCCACCCGGTAGGCGTCCAGGAGTTCGACGGGCGGCGCGTCGGGGGCGGCGCAGGCCAACTGGATGACCCCGTCGGGCGGTTCGAGGAAGTTGAGGAACATCGGATGGGCGGTGCCGACCGTGCCCGGGGAGCGGGCGGGGGTGTCGGCCAGCGCGGAGGGGGCCACCCAGGTGCCGCTGCCCTGCCGGCGTTGGAGCAGCCCCTCCAGACGGAGCGGCTCGTAGGCGGCGACCAGCGTGGCCCGGCCCACGGCCAGCCGGTGCGCCAACTCCCGTTCCGGCGGCAGGCGGGTGCCCGGCGGGAGGTCGCCGGCGTCGATGAGTTCACGCAGCCGCCGGGCGAGCAGCAGGTGCAGCGGACCGCGCCCGGCCGACCAGCGGCCGAGTTGGAAGACCAGGAGACTCGCGTCGATTGGCTTCATCAGCAAGCCAATATACCGGGATTGGCCCTGCCGTGCCCTGGGCTTCGCGGTGAGGATCCTTGACATGCCCCTTCCTCCGCTGCTCCACGACCGAGCCGGCGACCCCGGCCGTTGCTCCCACGAACGCACCGGCGCCAACCTCGCCTCCCTCGCGGTCCATTCGGGCGACCTCACCGGGCTCGCCCCCCAGGCGCTGGAGACCGCCCTGGCCGACCTGGAGGACGGCGTCGCCGCACTCGCCACCACCACCGGCGCGGCGGCCCTCGACGGCGTGCTCGCCTGTCACCTGCGCCCGGGCGACCACGCCGTCGCGCAGTGCTCCCCGTACGGCGGCGGCCGGGCGCGGTTCCGCGCGCTGGAGCGCACCCGCGGCGTGCGGATCAGTTACGTCTCGGGCCGCAGCACCCGGGAGGTCGCCGAGGCGATCCGCCCCACGACCCGTCTGCTGTACCTGGAGACCCTCGCCAGCCCGTCGGCGGACGTCTGCGACCTGTCCGCCATGACGTCGCTCGCGCGCGGGGCCGGGCTCACCACGGTGGTGGACAACACCTTCGCCTCCCCGGTGCTGTGCCGACCGCTGCACCACGGGGCGGACGTCGTCCTGCACCTGACGACCGCTTACATCAGCGGCCACACCGACATCACCGGCGGTGTGGCCGTCTTCGCCGACGAGCAGCGGCACCACCGGGTCCGCGGCCGGATCCGCGCCCTGGGCGAGGAGGCCGACCCCTTCACCGGCTGGCTCACCCTGCGCGGCCTGCGCACCCTGTCGCTCCGGATGCGCCAGCACTGCCAGAACGCGGGCGCCCTGGCCCTGCGCCTGGCCGCGCACCCCGCGGTGGTCGCCGTCCACTGGCCGGGCCTGCCCGACCACCCGAGCCACCGGGTGGCCTCCCGGCTGCTGACGGACCACGGCGGACTGCTCGCCTTCGAGGTCGACGGCGGCCACGAGGCCGCGCGCCGGTTCGTCGACCGGGTGACCCTGGCCCAGTCGAGCACCGCCCTCGGCGGCATGGAGACCCTGGTCCACCATCCGGAGGGCTCCGTCCTGCGCGCGGTCGGCGCGGGCGAGGGAACGGTCCGGGTCTCGGTGGGCATCGAGGACCTCGACCACATCTGGTCCGACTTCGTCCACGCGCTCCCCTCGCCCTGGTAGCGGCGGGCGCCCCGGCGCGGGTCGCCCGCCGGGGCGGTACGCAGAAGGCCCCCGGACCGACGGTCCGGGGGCCTTCACGCTGTGGGGCTAACAGGATTTGAACCTGTGGCCTCATCCTTATCAGGGATGCGCTCTAACCAACTGAGCTATAGCCCCTCCGCGCGCTGCGCTGACCTCTGAAGATTAGCGCACGACGCGCCCAGTCCCAAAATCGGTGGTCGGCCCCCGGGCGGGGGCCGTGGGCACCGGCTCCGCCGCGGCTACTCGTCCTCGGCGAGGGTCAGCTCGATGCCGCCGACGAAGCCGGCGGACAGGTTGTAGATGAAGGCGCCGAGGGTGGCCAGCGCGGTGGCGAGCACCACGTCGATCACCGCGATGATGCTGGTGAACATCAGTACGCGCGGCAGCGACAGGAACGACTGGAGGTCGAAGCCGTTCGACTCGTTGGAGCCGGTGGCCTCCGAGATCGTGCCGCCGACCGTCGAGAACACGCCCATCGCGTCCATGACCATCCACAGCACGGCCGCGGCGATGACCGTGCAGATCCCGAGGGCGATGGAGAGCAGGAAGCTGACCTTCATCACGGACCACGGGTCGGCCTTGGCGACCCGCAGCCGCGCCTTGCGGGTGCGGGGCGTGGTGCGCGCACCGGTCCGCGGCCGGCGGACCGCGTCCCCCGGGGTCGTCTGGTACGCCTGGGGCGGGTGGTAGGGCTGGGCGGGCTGCTGGGGGCGTTCGCCCGGCAGCGGGCCCTCGGCGCCGGCGGTGCCGCCGGTGGCGGTGGTGGCTCCCGCGGAGGACCCTCCCGGGTAGCCCTCGTGCTGCTGGGTCCGGGGACCTCGGGTGTCCGTCACAGTTCCCCCCTGGGAGACGTGGGATTCTTCGTCGGACGCGGGAGGACCCGCGGCGGAGCCCCGGGCGCCGTCCTCACCGGCGCGCGTGCCGGTGGGTGCGGCGGACCGGGTCGGTCGACCCGCCGCCCCGGCGCCCGTGGCTCCGCTCACGTGTCCCTCCTCGCGCTACTCGGCCGCGGGCACCGTGCCCTCGTCCGTGCCCCGGTCCGCACCGCTGGTGCCCGTGACCTCGGCTGCCGCACCGGTGCCCACACCGTCCTCGGCGTCCTCACCGTCGACCTCTTCGGCCTCACGACCGGCCTCGGCGTTGCGCGCGATGCCGACCACGGCGTCGCGCTTGCCCAGGTTGATCAGTTGGACGCCCATGGTGTCACGGCCCGTCTCCCTGACCTCGCTGACTCGCGTGCGAATCACACCGCCGCCGAGCGTGATGGCGAGGATCTCGTCCGTCTCCTCGACCACCAGCGCACCGACCAGCGAACCGCGGTCCTCCACGATCTTGGCGGCCTTGATGCCGAGGCCGCCGCGCCCCTGGACGCGGTACTCGTCGACGGGGGTGCGCTTGGCGTACCCGCCGTCGGTGGCGGTGAAGACGAACGTACCGGGCCGGACGACGTTCATGGAGAGGAGTTGGTCGCCCTCGCGGAAACTCATGCCCTTCACCCCGGAGGTGGCCCGCCCCATCGGGCGCAGCGACTCGTCCGTCGCGGTGAACCGGATCGACTGGGCCTTCTTGCTGATGAGCAGCAGGTCGTCGTCGGCGGAGACCAGTTCGGCGCCGATCAGCTCGTCGTCGGAACCGTCCTCGGTCTCGCGCAGGTTGATCGCGATGACGCCGCCGGAGCGGGGCGAGTCGTAGTCCTTCAACGGGGTCTTCTTGACCAGCCCGGCCTTGGTGGCGAGCACCAGGTAGGGCGCCGCCTCGTAGTCGCGGACGGCGAGGATCTCGGCGATCGCCTCGTCCGGCTGGAAGGCCAGCAGGTTGGCGACGTGCTGACCGCGGGCGTCCCGGCCGGCGTCCGGGAGTTCGTACGCCTTCGCCCGGTAGACCCGCCCCTTGTTGGTGAAGAACAGCAGCCAGTGGTGGGTGGTCGAGACGAAGAAGTGGTCGACGATGTCGTCTTCCTTGAGCTTCGTCCCGCGCACGCCCTTGCCGCCCCGCTTCTGGGAGCGGTAGTCGTGGGTCTTGGTCCGCTTGACGTAGCCACCGCGGGAGATGGTGACGACGATGTCCTCCTCGGCGATCAGGTCCTCGATGGACATGTCACCGTCGAAGGGCACCAGCTGGCTGCGCCGGTCCTCGCCGTACTTCTCGACGATCGCCGCGAGTTCCTCGCTGATGATGCCGCGCTGACGCACCGGCGAGGCGAGGATCGCGTTGTACTCGGTGATCTTCGCCTGGAGCTCGTCGTGCTCCTGGATGATCTTCTGGCGTTCCAGGGCGGCGAGCCGGCGCAGCTGCATCTCCAGGATGGCGTTCGCCTGGATCTCGTCGATCTCCAGCAGCCCCATCAGGCCCGAGCGCGCCACGTCCACGGTGTCGCTGCGCCGGATGAGGGCGATGACCTCGTCGATGGCGTCCAGGGCCTTCAGCAGGCCGCGCAGGATGTGGGCGCGCTCCTCGGCCTTGCGCAGCCGGAAGCGGGTGCGCCGGACGACGACCTCGACCTGGTGGTTCACCCAGTGGCGGATGAACGCGTCCAGCGAGAGGGTGCGCGGCACCCCGTCGACCAGGGCCAGCATGTTGGCGCCGAAGTTGGCCTGGAGGTCGGTGTGCTTGTAGAGGTTGTTGAGGACGACCTTGGCGACCGCGTCCCGCTTGAGCACGATGACCAGGCGCTGTCCGGTGCGGGAGCTGGTCTCGTCGCGGACGTCCGCGATCCCGCCGATCCTGCCGTCCTTGACCAGGTCGGCGATCTTCTGGGCGAGGTTGTCCGGGTTGACCTGGTAGGGCAGCTCGGTGACCACCAGGCACTGGCGGTTCTGGATCTCCTCGACCTCGACCACCGCGCGCATGGTGATGGAGCCGCGACCGGTGCGGTACGCCTCCTCGATGCCCTTGCGGCCGACCACCAGGGCGCCGGTCGGGAAGTCCGGGCCCTTGATGCGCTCGATCAGCGCGTCCAGCAGTTCCTCGTGGCTGGCCTCCGGGTGCTCCAGGCACCACTGGGCGCCGGAGGCGACCTCGCGCAGGTTGTGCGGCGGGATGTTGGTGGCCATGCCGACCGCGATGCCGGCGGCACCGTTGATCAACAGGTTGGGGAAGCGGGCCGGCAGGACGGTCGGCTCCTGGGAGCGGCCGTCGTAGTTGTCCGTGAAGTCGACGGTCTCCTCGTCGATGTCCCGGACCATCTCCATGGACAGCGGCGCCAGCTTGCACTCGGTGTAGCGCATGGCGGCGGCCGGGTCGTTGCCCGGGGAGCCGAAGTTGCCGTTGGAGTCCACCAGCGGCATCCGCATCGACCACGGCTGCGCGAGGCGGACCAGCGCGTCGTAGATCGAGGAGTCGCCGTGCGGGTGGTAGTTGCCCATGACGTCGCCGACGACGCGGGCGCACTTGTAGAAGCCCTTCTCGGGCCGGTAGCCGCCGTCGTACATGGCGTACAGCACGCGGCGGTGCACGGGCTTGAGGCCGTCGCGGACGTCCGGCAGCGCGCGCGACACGATGACGGACATCGCGTAGTCGAGGTACGAGCGCTGCATCTCCGTTTCGAGCCCGACGGGCTCGATGCGCACCGTGGTGCCCTCGGTGTCGGGAGCGCCTGCGGGGTTCTGGTCGGTCATTGCTGGTGCGGGTCCTTTCTGTGCGGTCGGACGGAGACCGACTCAGATGTCGAGGAAGCGGACGTCCTTGGCGTTGCGCTGGATGAACTGGCGGCGGGCCTCGACGTCCTCGCCCATCAGGACGGAGAAGAGGTCGTCGGCCTGGGCGGCGTCGTCCAGGGTGACCTGGCCGAGGACGCGGTGCTCGATGTCCATGGTGGTGACCCGCAGCTCCTCGGCGTTCATCTCGCCGAGGCCCTTGAAGCGCTGGATCGAGTCCTCCTTGATCCGCTTGCCGCTCTGCCGGCCCAGGTCGATCAGGGCGTCCCGCTCCCGGTCGGAGTAGGCGTACTCGAAGTCGTCCCGACCCCACTTGATCTTGTAGAGCGGGGGGCGGGACAGGTAGACGTGCCCGGCCTCGACCAGCGGACGCATGAAGCGGAACAGGAAGGTCAGCAGCAGGGTGTTGATGTGCTGGCCGTCGACGTCGGCGTCCGCCATCAGGATGATCTTGTGATAGCGGAGCTTCTCGATGTCGAAGTCCTCGTGGACCCCGGTGCCGAAGGCCGAGATCAGCGCCTGGATCTCCTGGTTGTGGAGGATCTTGTCGATCCGGGCCTTCTCCACGTTCAGGATCTTGCCGCGGATGGGCAGGATGGCCTGGTACATCGGGTCCCGGCCGGACTTGGCCGAGCCGCCGGCGGAGTCGCCCTCGACGATGAAGATCTCGCACTTGGTGGGGTCGTTGGACTGGCAGTCGGAGAGCTTGCCGGGCAGCGAAGCGGTCTCCAGCAGGCCCTTGCGCCGGGTCAGGTCGCGCGCCTTGCGGGCCGCCACCCGGGCGGTGGCCGCCTGGATGCCCTTGCGGATGATGTCCGCGGCCTCGTTGGGGTTGCGGTCCAGCCAGTCGTTGAGGTGCTCGTAGACGGCCTTCTGGACGAAGGTCTTGGCCTCCGTGTTGCCCAGCTTGGTCTTGGTCTGGCCCTCGAACTGCGGCTCGCCGAGCTTGACCGAGATGATCGCCGTCAGGCCCTCGCGGATGTCGTCGCCGGTGAGGTTGTCGTCCTTCTCCCGCAGCAGCTTCTTGTCCCGCGCGTACTTGTTGATCAGCGAGGTCAGGGCCGCCCGGAAGCCCTCCTCGTGGGTGCCGCCCTCATGGGTGTGGATGATGTTGGCGAACGAGTACACGCCCTCGCTGTAGCCGCTGTTCCACTGCATGGCGACTTCGAGGGAGAGGCTCTTGTCCTTGTCCTCCGCCTCCAGGTCGATGACGGTCTGGTGGACCACCTCGCCCTTGCGGGAGTTGAGGTACTTCACGAAGTCGACGATGCCGCCCTCGTAGTGGTACGTCACCGTGCGCGCCTGGGCGTCCGTGTCGTCGCTGGGCTGGCCGGTGTCCGCCCCGCTGGTCGCCTTGGCGGAGTCGCGCTCGTCGGTGAGCCGCAGGGTCAGGCCCTTGTTGAGGAAGGCCATCTCCTGGAAGCGCCGGGAGAGCGTCTCGAAGGAGTACTCGGTGGTCTCGAAGACGTCCGGGTCGGCCCAGAAGGTGACCGAGGTGCCCGTCTCCTCCGTCGCCGCGCCCTGTGCCAGCGGCGCGGTGGGGACGCCCGTCTTGTAGTCCTGCGTCCAGTGGTGGCCGTCCGTCTTGATCTCGACGGAGACCTTGCTGGAGAGCGCGTTCACCACGGAGACGCCCACGCCGTGCAGACCGCCGGAGACCGCGTACCCGCCGCCGCCGAACTTGCCGCCGGCGTGCAGCACCGTCAGCACGACCTCGACGGCCGGCTTGCCCTCGGAGGGCACGATGCCGACCGGGATGCCGCGGCCGTTGTCGACCACCCGCACCCCGCCGTCGGCGAGGATCGTGACGTCGATGGTGTCCGCGTGCCCGGCCAGCGCCTCGTCCACGGAGTTGTCGACCACCTCGTACACCAGGTGGTGCAGACCCCGCTCACCGGTCGAGCCGATGTACATGCCGGGGCGCTTGCGGACGGCGTCCAGACCTTCGAGGACGGTGATCGCACTCGCGTCGTACGACGCGCCGTCCGCCGCGGGGGCGTCGGGCGCTACCGCTGCGGCCGGGTCGGCCGGTGCGGAGCCGGCGGCCCCGGCGGATTCGCCGGTTCCGGTGGACGGGATGGTCTCGTTGGGGTTGCCGGAATCGGCCACGAAGCGCCCTTTCTGGCACAGCACAAGCCAGGCTCCCGGCAATGGCCGGAGCGGCTGCGGCGTGTTGCGTTGGTAAGCCTGTATCAGCGTTGCTCGGTGTGTGTCCCACGAGTGGGGCGGGATTGTCCTCCAGTCTACCGGTAGCGCTGACAGTGATGGGGCTTTGCAGGTGCCTGAGTCCGCATGTGCCGCCCTGAACCGGTCTCTTCTGACTCCCCATATGCGCCCCCGGGGCTGAAGTGGTCCAGAGCGGCACTCAGCGCTTCGGCCCGTCAACCACCAGCAACCGTCCGCGACAGCCGCCCCGCCCCGGACCCGACCGGCGCCGGCGAATCCGGCACACCGCGGGTCCGAACGGGCCGCAGCGGCCCAGGAAAGCACCCTTCACCTGCGGAAACGAAGACGTCGCGGCGGCCCGACCGGACGGCTGCGGCACGGGACGGGCCGCCGCGGCTCAGCCGTAGGTGTCCCCGGGCCCGCTGCTGCCCGGCGCCCGCAACGGACCGTAGCGGTGACCCGGGCCCCCCGGGCCCACCACCTTGATCAACTTCACCGTGCCGTGGCCCAGGTCCTCGTTGAGCCGGGCCAGCACCTGCGGGGTCAGCAACCGCAGCTGGGTCGCCCATGCGGTGGAGTCGCACTGCACCACCAGCACCCGCGCCTCCTCGTCGTACCGCTGCGGAACGCAGTGCTTGGCGAGGTCCTCCCCGACGAGCTGGGGCCAGCGCCCCATCACCCCGCCGACCGCCGCCGGAGCCTCCCAGCCCCGCTCGGTGATGAGCCGGTTGATGGCCGCACCGAGCGCCATCGGGTCCCGCCCGTCCCCCCGCGCACCGGAGCGCAGCCCGCCCCGCCGCGCCTGCCGCCGCTGGGCCGTGGCGTCCCCGCGGGCCCGCGCCTGCTCCTTCGCCGCCCGCAGCGCCACCCGGGCGAGGTCCACCCCGCTCGGCCCGCCGGCGGGGGCCGCGGGAGCGCCGAAGCCCGGCGCTCCGGACCCGGGAAGGTCGCCGAAGCCGTTCACCGTCGCTCCACCCCGCCCCCGGCCACCGCGTACCGGGCGCCGGTGAGCACCCCGGGCACGTCCTCCTCCACCGCCGCCGTCACCAGGACCTGTTCGCCCGGGGCCACCAGGTCGGCGAGGCGCTCCCGACGTCGCGCGTCGAGTTCCGCGAAGACGTCGTCCAGCACCAGTACCGGCTCGTTGCCCTCGGCGCGCAGCAGCTCGTACGAGGCGAGCCGCAGGGCCAGCGCGAACGACCAGGACTCGCCGTGGCTGGCGTACCCCTTCGCGGGCAGCCGGCCCAGCCTCAGCACCAGGTCGTCGCGGTGCGGCCCGACCAGGGTGACGCCGCGCTCCACCTCCTGCTTGCGGGCCTCGCCCAGCGCGTCCAGGAGTTGCCCGTACAGCTCCTCCCGGCCGGCCGCCGGCCCCGGCGCGGAGCACTTGTACTCCAGCGCGAGGGGCCCGCCGTCGGGGGCGAGCTGTTCGTGGGCCTTGTCGGCCAGCGGTTCGAGGGCGGCGACCAGGTCCGTCCGCTGGGCGAGGAGTTCGGCACCGGCCCGGGCGAGGTGCTGGTCCCACACGTCCAGGGTCGACAGGTCCGCGCCGCGCCCGCCGTGCCGGCGGGCGAGCGCCGCCGACTTCAGCAGGGTGTTGCGCTGCTTGAGGACGCGTTCGTAGTCCGCACGCACACCGGCCATCCGCGGGACGCGCGCGGTGACCAGTTCGTCGAGGAAGCGCCGGCGCTCGCCCGGGTCGCCCTTCACCAGCGCGAGGTCCTCCGGCGCGAACAGCACCGTGCGCACGATGCCCAGCACGTCGCGGGGCCTGACCTGCGAGGAGCGGTTGACGCGGGCGCGGTTGGCCCGGCCGGGGTTGATCTCCAGTTCGACGAGCTGCTGCCGATCGCCCTGCCGGACCGCGGCCCGGACCACCGCCCGTTCGGCGCCCATCCGCACCAGCGGGGCGTCCGAGGCGACCCGGTGGCTGCCGAGGGTGGCGAGGTAGCCGACCGCTTCGACCAGATTGGTCTTGCCCTGCCCGTTGGGGCCCACGAACGCGGTGACGCCGGGGTCGAGCGGAACCTCGACCCCGGCGTACGAACGGAAGTCGACCAACGACAGGTGCGTGACGTGCATGGTCGCGGCCGACCTCCCTCGGTGCGGTGGCCCCGCGGCGGCGGAGCGGCGACGGGGGCGGAACGACCCCGGTCGCGAACGGTTGTCAGACGGCCCCGGTGCGGACCCGCCCGGAGGGTCGGGTCAGGCCTTCTCGACCGCGTGGCCGCCGAACTGGTTGCGCAGCGCGGCGATCATCTTCATCTGCGGCGAGTCGTCCTGGCGGGAGGCGAAGCGGGCGAACAGCGAGGCGGTGATCGCGGGCAGCGGCACCGAGTTGTCGATCGCGGCCTCGACCGTCCAACGGCCCTCGCCGGAGTCCTGGGCGTAGCCCCGCAGCCCTTCGAGGTGCTCGTCCTCGTCGAGGGCGTTGACCGCGAGGTCGAGCAGCCAGGAGCGGATCACGGTGCCCTCCTGCCAGGAGCGGAAGACCTCGCGCACGTCGGTCACCGACTGCACGGCCTCCAGCAGCTCCCAGCCCTCGGCGTACGCCTGCATCATCGCGTACTCGATGCCGTTGTGGACCATCTTGGCGAAGTGGCCGGCGCCGACCTTGCCGGCGTGGACCGAGCCGAACTCGCCCTCCGGCTTGAGCGCGTCGAAGACCGGCTGGACCTTGGCGACGTTCTCCTTGTCGCCGCCGTACATCAGCGCGTAGCCGTTCTCCAGGCCCCAGACGCCGCCGGAGACCCCGCAGTCCACGAAGCCGATGCCCTTGAGGCCCAGCTCCACCGCGTGCTTCTCGTCGTCCGTCCACCGGGAGTTGCCGCCGTCGACGACCACGTCGCCGGGGGACAGGAGCGCGGCCAGCTCGTCGATGGTGGACTGGGTGGCGGCGCCCGCCGGGACCATCACCCACACCACGCGCGGGCCCTTGAGCTTGCCCACCAGCTCTTCGAGGCTGTGGACGTCGGCGAGGTCCGGGTTGCGGTCGTATCCGATGACGGTGTGGCCGGCGCGGCGGATGCGCTCGCGCATGTTGCCGCCCATTTTGCCGAGGCCGACGAGACCGAGCTCCATCAGTGGTTCCTTAAAGTCGCGATGTGGCGTGCGGACACAGTGGTGTTCCTGCGTCCGACCCTACGCCCGCGGCCTTGTGCACAGCTGTGGGTACGGCCGCTCATACGTATCCCCACCTGCGGATCTTCCCCCTGGTGGCGGCCCGGCCCCGGGGACCGGACGCAGCTGCGGCGTCGTCGGGTCCACCGGGCCGGCACCGGCCGGGGCGTGCCGGGTCAGCCGGAGAGGCGGACCGGCATGATCAGGTACTTGTACGCCTCGTCCGCCTCGGCGTCCACCGCGGGACGGCCGCTGAGCAGCGCGGGCTTGGTGGAGGTCGTGAACGACAGCTGGGCCACCGGGGAGTCGATGGCGCTCAGCCCGTCGAGGAGGAAGGTCGGGTTGAAGGCGATGGAGATGTCCTCGCCCTCCAGCACCGCGTCGACCCGCTCCACGGCCTGGGCGTCGTCGCTGGAGCCCGCCTCCAGGATCAGCACGCCCTGCTCGAAGCTCAGTCGCACCGGGGTGTTGCGCTCGGCCACCAGGGCCACGCGCTTGACGGCCTCCACGAAGGGGGCGGTCTCGATCACGGCGACCGAGTTGAACTCGGTCGGGAACAGCGTGCGGTACTTCGGCAGGTCGCCTTCGAGCAGCCGGGTGGTGGTGCGGCGGCCGGCGCCCTCGAAGCCGATCAGCCCCTCGCCCGAGCCGGAGCCGGACAGGGCGATGGTGACGCTGTCCCCGCTGGTCAGCGCCTTCGCGGTGTCCAGCAGGGTCTTCGCGGGAACCAGGGCGACCGCGGAGGAGTCCGGGACCTCGGGCTTCCACAGGAACTCGCGCACCGCGAAGCGGTAGCGGTCGGTGGAGGCCAGGGTGACCGTGTCGCCCTCGATCTCGATGCGCACGCCGGTGAGCACCGGGAGGGTGTCGTCGCGGCCGGCGGCGATGGCCACCTGGGCCGCGGCGGCGGCGAAGACCTCGCCCGGCACGGTGCCGGTCGCGGACGGCATCTGCGGCAGCGCCGGGTACTCCTCCACCGGCAGGGTGTGGAGGGTGAAGCGGGAGGAACCGCAGAGCACCGTGGCCCGGACCCCGTCGGTGGAGATCTCCACCGGGCGGTTGGGCAGGGCGCGGCAGATGTCGGCGAGCAGTCGGCCGGAGACCAGGACGGTGCCGTCCTCCTCGACCTCCGCGTCGACCGAGACCCGTGCGGAGACCTCGTAGTCGAAGCTGGAGAGGCTGAGGGCGCCGTCCTCGGCCTTCAACAGAAGGCCGGCCAGGACCGGCGCCGGGGGACGGGCCGGGAGACTGCGCGCCGCCCACGCCACTGCTTCCGCGAGTACGTCGCGTTCCACCCGGATCTTCACCTAAGCCCGCCTCCTGTGTTGCTGGCCGCTCGCGCCCCGTGGGGGTCGTCCCGCTGTCCGTGCGGCGGTGCCGTTCGTCGCCCCGCCGTTTTCGTCGTCCCCAGGGTGGGGAGGACTCCGGGACCAGTCTGACTCACCGGACTGACAGTAGGTGCCGCTCGCGGTCAAGTCGCGCGAACGGCTCGCGGGCCGCCGGAGCCGAGTTGTCCACACCCCAGGCTTCGAAGCGAATTCCCCGGTAACTCTAGTCGGTAGTAGTAGTAGGGCCTGTGGATACCGTGGATAACCCCGTTTTCGCAGCTCAGCAGCGGTTTTTTGTCCACCGGGCCTGTGGGCGGTGGGGGTGGATAACCTCGCCTCGCTGTGGACGACCAGAAGTTGTGCACACCCCATGCACAGGGAGGGCCGGGTTCTCCCCAGCGCCGTCCCCAGTTTTGCCCCCGTTCCCCACAGGGCAACCCGGCACCTCGATGTGACGCCTTTCACTCGCCACGGTGACGCGGCGCGTTGGGTTGCCGAACAGTGGACAGCGCTGTGGAGAAGCCCCTCGGAGCTGGGGACAACCGGCGCTGAGCTGTGGGCGAGCGGTGGACAACGGGGCGGGGCCCTCGGTGCGCGATCACTTGTCCACATCCTGTGGAGAGTGGTTGTCCACGAATCCACACCCCCGTGAGCTGGGCCGATGATCGTCACCGGGCACAGCCTGTGGACACCGTTGGGATAACTCCGCAGTCCCCAAGGTGTGGAAACGAAAAAGTCCCCTGATCTGTGGAGAACACCCGTAACCCCCCGCGGAATTCGAACAGCCACGGCCGGGTGCCCGGCCGCGGTCGCCCCGGCCCGCGGCGTCCGGCGCGGGCCGGGGGCTCCGAAGGCCGTCCCCCGGGCCCCGGAGGACCGGCCCCGGACCCGCGGTCGCCCCGGCTGCCGCGGAAGGCCACGGGGCCGGTCCGGGCGGCCGGACACGAGGACGCCCGCACCCGTGGGACACGGGTGCGGGCGTGGGGACCGCCGGGGCTCAGCCGTTCTTGATGCGGTTGGTCAGCTCGGTGACCTGGTTGTAGATGGACCGCCGCTCGGCCATCAGCGCCCGGATCTTCCGGTCCGCGTGCATCACCGTCGTGTGGTCGCGGCCCCCGAACTGCGCCCCGATCTTCGGCAGCGACAGGTCCGTCAGCTCCCGGCACAGGTACATCGCGATCTGCCGCGCGGTCACCAGCACCCGGCTGCGGGAGGACCCGCACAGGTCGTCCACCGTCAGCCCGAAGTAGTCCGCGGTCGCCGCCATGATCGCCGTCGCGGTGATCTCCGGCGCCGAGTCCTCGCCGCCGGGGATCAGGTCCTTCAGCACGATCTCGGTCAGCCCCAGGTCCACCGGCTGCCGGTTCAGCGAGGCGAAGGCGGTCACCCGGATCAGGGCGCCCTCCAACTCGCGGATGTTGCGGGAGATCCGGGAGGCGATGAACTCCAGCACCTCCGGCGGAGCGTTCAGCTGCTCCTGGACCGCCTTCTTGCGCAGGATCGCGATCCGCGTCTCCAGCTCGGGCGGCTGCACATCGGTGAGCAACCCCCACTCGAACCGGTTGCGGAGCCGGTCCTCCAGGGTCACCAACTGCTTCGGCGGCCGGTCCGAGGAGAGCACGATCTGCTTGTTGGCGTTGTGGAGGGTGTTGAAGGTGTGGAAGAACTCCTCCTGGGTCGACTCCTTGTCCGCGAGGAACTGGATGTCGTCGACCAGCAGGATGTCCATCTCGCGGTAGCGCTTGCGGAAGCTGTCGCCCTTGCCGTCGCGGATGGAGTTGATGAACTCGTTGGTGAACTCCTCGGAACTGACGTACCGCACCCGGGTGCCCGGGTAGAGGCTGCGTGCGTAGTGCCCGATCGCGTGCAGCAGATGGGTCTTCCCGAGGCCCGACTCCCCGTAGATGAAGAGCGGGTTGTACGCCTTCGCCGGAGCCTCGGCGACCGCCACGGCCGCGGCGTGCGCGAACCGGTTCGAGGCGCCGATGACGAAGGTGTCGAACAGGTACTTCGGGTTCAGCCGGGCCGTGGGCTCCCCCGGACCGCCGGTGGACTGGCCGCCGCCGGGCACACCGCTCCCGGTCGGCCCGCCGTGCGGCACCGGCGCACCGGGACGCGGGGGCGGGCCGCCGGGCCCGCCGCGTCCCTCGGACGCCGGGGCGTCGAAGCGGCCCGGTCCCCCGTGCGGAGCCTCGGACGGCTCCCCGCGCTCCCCGGGGTGACCCGCCCGTCCGGGGGCGCCCTCGTACGGGCGGCGCCGCTGTTCGTACGGCGGGCGGTCCCCGTCGTAGGCCGGCCGCTCCTGGTCGTAGGGCCCGCGCTCGCCCTCGTACGCGGAACGGTCCGGGGCGTAGCCGGTCCGCTCCGGTGCGCCGCGGTAGTCGAGCTCCTGCTGGCCCGGGGAGGCGTACGGATCGCGCTCCGGGAAGCCGAGCCGCTGCTGGCGCCAGCCGTAGTCGTCCTGCGGACGGGGCCAGGCGCCCGGCTCGGGGCGCTGGTAGTCCGGATAGGCGGGGCGCACGATCGGCAGCTGGTCGGCCCGGCGGCCCGGGTGCTGCTCCCCGGCACCCGGCTGCTCCGAGGGTCCGCCCGGGTGCTCGTCCGGGGCCCGGCGGCCGTAGCCGTCGTACGGGTCCCGGTGCGGACGGGCGGGGGGCTCGGGCTCCTCGTAGCGCTGGGGCGGGACGGGCGCCGCGGTCGGCTCGGCGCCGGCGGACTCGTCGACGGTGATCGCGATCCGGATGGGGCGCCCGCACTCCCGGCTCAGCGTCTCGCTGACGATCGGGGCGAGCCGGCCCTCCAACACGTTCTTGGCGAACTCGTTGGGCACGGCCAGCAGCGCGGTGTCGAGCACCAGCGCCAGCGGCTGGCACCGCTTGATCCAGTGCTCGTCCTTCGTCTCGACCCCCTGCCCGCGCCCCTCCCCGAGGAGTTGTTCCAGTACGCGTGGCCACACTGCGGCAAGATCGGCAGGTACGTCAGCCACGGGGCACGCTCTCTCACGGGTCCCCGGAGGTCCTCGGGGACGGGTTGGAAGGAAACTCGGGAGATCGAGGGCCCGGAGTCGGCGGGCCGGGAACGATCGGGCGGGGCGGGAGGTCCGGCCGTTGGACGAGACGGAGACGAATCGGGGTCAAGTCACGGTAGTCAGGGCGACCGGTGCGGTTCAAGTTGTTGTCCACAGGCTGTGCACAGTGTCCCCCAGTCTGCGGCAGCGAGGGGACCGGCTGCCACCGCGGAGCCCGGAACCCCGGGGCCCTCAGGGCCCCGACGGCCGCGCCGGCCCGCCCCGGGTGGGGCCTCCGGACCGCTGGTTTGACCTGACGGTCCGGCCGCGCGTACCGTAACCAGGTCGAGTTGTCGATGGCTGCTGCCGCCTGCCTCCGATGGGCACAGATCACCTCTCAGTGATCGTGAAAGCGGTGCACTCGGGCGTAATACGAGCTTCTCGTGGGCGCACGGTGACAGCCAGGCGGCAACGGTCCCCGACAGCCACCGAGTCATTTCTGGAGCCCCCGAGTGAGCAAGCGCACTTTCCAGCCGAACAACCGTCGTCGCGCCAAGACCCACGGCTTCCGGCTGCGGATGCGCACCCGTGCCGGCCGCGCGATCCTCGCGTCCCGCCGCAGCAAGGGTCGCGCCCGCCTGTCCGCCTGATCCCAGTCAGGTCATGACGTCGTGCTGCCTTCCGAGCATCGGCTGAGGCGGCGCGAGGACTTCGCGACCGCGGTACGTCGAGGACGCCGGGCCGGCCGCCCCTTCCTCGTCGTCCACCTACGCAGCGGTGCCACCGACCCGCACGCGCCCGGGGAGAGCGTCTCCCCGCCGCGTGCGGGTTTCGTCGTGAGCAAAGCCGTCGGCGGCGCGGTCGTGCGCAACACCGTGAAGCGACGGCTCCGCCACCTGATGCGCGACCGCATCGACCGGCTGCCCCCCGGTAGCCTGGTGGTCGTGCGCGCATTGCCCGGCGCGGGCGACGCCGATCCCGCGCACCTGGCCCGAGACCTCGATGCCGCACTCCAGCGGCTCCTGGGAGGCGGTACGCGATGAAGTACCCGCTGCTGGCTCTGATCAAGCTGTACCAGTGGACCATCAGTCCGTTGCTCGGACCGGTCTGCAAGTACTACCCGTCGTGTTCCCACTACGGCTACCAGGCCATCGACCGGCACGGAGCGATCAAGGGCACGGCACTGACCGCCTGGCGGATTCTGCGGTGCAATCCGTGGTCGCTCGGCGGAGTCGACCATGTTCCGCCGCGCAAGCGTCCGCGGTGGCACGAAATGCTGCGCGACGCCTGGCGCGGACGCAAGGGCGGGAACGCCGCCCTCGGCGCCGTCGGGGATGACCACGCCCCCGTGAGCCCGGCCGCCGAGACCCCGTCCCATGCTCAAGGAGCCTGATTAGTGGATGACATCGTCAGTTCGATCGCAGGTCTGTTCAGCTTCATCACCACGCCTGTCTCCTGGGTGATCGTCCAGTTCCACAAGCTGTTCGGCGCGATCTTCGGTCCCGACACGGGCTGGGCCTGGGGTCTGTCGATCATGTGCCTGGTGATCCTCATCCGGATCTGCCTGATCCCGCTCTTCGTGAAGCAGATCAAGGCGACGCGGGCCATGCAGACGCTCCAGCCCGAGATGAAGAAGATCCAGGAGCGCTACAAGAACGACAAGCAGCGTCAGTCCGAAGAGATGATGAAGCTGTACAAGGAGTCGGGCACCAACCCGCTCTCCTCGTGCCTTCCCATCCTGGCGCAGTCGCCGTTCTTCTTCGCCCTGTACCACGTGCTCAGCAGCATCGCGTCGAACAAGACCGTCGGCGTCATCGACCAGTCGCTGCTGGAGAGCGCGCAGAAGGCGCACATCTTCGGTGCCCCGCTGGCCGCGAAGTTCATGGACAGCGCGGAGAAGGTGCAGAGCCTCGACTCCACGCTGCTGAACGTGCGGGTCGTCACCGCGATCATGATCATCCTGATGTCGCTGTCGCAGTTCTACACGCAGCGCCAGCTGATGACCAAGAACGTCGACACCACGGTGAAGACGCCCTTCATGCAGCAGCAGAAGATGCTGATGTACGTCTTCCCGGTCATCTTCGCCGTCTTCGGTGTCAACTTCCCGGTCGGTGTCCTCGTCTACTGGCTGACCACCAACGTGTGGACCATGGGCCAGCAGATGTACGTGATCCGGCAGAACCCCACCCCGGGCAGCAAGGCGCAGGGCGTGTACCTGGAGCGCCTGCTGAAGCAGGTCACGAACAAGAAGAAGATCGGCCATCGGCGGGATCGTGCGGCGGTGAAGATCATCGTGGCGAAGGGGCGCGACCGCAACGAGAACGAGCGCCGTTTCATCAACGGTCTCTCCAAGGTCGGCCTCGCCGCCCAGCCGGACGGTGCCGTGATGGTCAGCGATGTGGTGACCACCGAGGCCGAGGAAGGCCCCACCGGTACCGGTCGACGTCAGCAGCCGAAGCGGCAGTCGAAGTCCCAGCGGCAGTCTCGACACCCGGACCAGCCGGGCGCCCCGGAGCCCTCCGAGGACGAGGCGAAGCCCACCAAGCCCAAGCCCGCCGGCGGCCAGCCCGGCTCCGGTACCCGCAGCAGGGCCAAGAGTGGCCAGCGCAAGGGTCCGCACCGTCCATCGCACCCCTCCAAGAAGTAAGAAGGAGTCCATTCCGTGACGGAAGGCACCATCTCCGCCGCCGCTGAAGGCGACACCCTCACCCGCCTTGAGCAGGAGGGTGAGATCGCAGCGGACTACCTCGAGGGTCTGCTGGACATCGCTGATCTGGACGGCGACATCGACATGGACGTCGAGGCCGACCGCGCCGCGGTGTCGATCATCAGCGAGGGCGGTCGTGATCTCCAGAAGCTCGTCGGCCGCGAGGGCGAGGTCCTGGAGGCCCTTCAGGAACTGACCCGGCTCGCAGTGCACCGGGAGACCGGCGACCGTAGCCGACTGATGCTCGACATCGCTGGATACCGCGCGAAGAAGCGCACGGAACTGTCGGAACTGGGCGCCAAGGCCGCGGCGGACGTGAAGAACACCGGCGAGGCTGTCAAGCTCAAGCCGATGACTCCCTTCGAGCGCAAGGTCGTCCACGACGCGGTCAAGGCCGCCGGTCTGCGGAGCGAGTCCGAGGGCGAGGAGCCGCAGCGCTTCGTCGTCGTGCTCCCGGCCTGATCGAGTTCCCGGCCCCGTCTGTACACAGACGGGGCCGGTCTGTCAGTTCCCAACGGTAGGAAGGACGGTCCCCGTGACGGACACAGCGGAACTCCCGCCGGCGCCCGAGCAGGCCCGTGAGGTGTTCGGCGATCGTTTCCACGACGCCGTCCGGTACGCCGAGCTGCTGGCCGAGGCAGGAGTTCGACGCGGACTCATCGGTCCGCGCGAGGTGCCCCGACTCTGGGAACGACACCTGCTGAACTGTGCGGTCCTCTCCGAGGTGGTGCCGAAAGGCGTCACCGTCTGCGACGTGGGTTCCGGTGCCGGCCTGCCGGGCATTCCGCTGGCCCTGGTCCGCCCGGATCTGAAGATCACCTTGCTGGAGCCCCTGCTGCGCCGCACCAACTTCCTGAACGAGGTGGTGGAGCTGCTGGGACTGGACCACGTGACCGTGGTGCGCGGTCGGGCCGAAGAGGTCCTCGGCAAGCTGACCCCGGTTCATGTGGTGACGGCACGTGCGGTGGCCCCGTTGGACCGCCTGGCTGCCTGGGGGGTGCCGCTGCTCCGTCCCTACGGGGAGATGCTGCTCCTGAAGGGCGACACCGCAGAGTCCGAGGTCAAGAACGCCGGCGCGGCACTCAGCAAGCTCGGCGCCGAGCGGACCTCCGTCCTCCACGTCGGTGAAGGCGTCGTGGATCCCCTCTCGACGGTGGTGCGGGTCGAGGTCGGGGAAAGCCCCGGCGGAGTCCGTTTCGCAGCGAAGCGCGCGAAGGCCGCCCGGACCAGCCGTACCCGCCGGCGACGCTGACGGGGCTCCTACTCCACACAAGCTGCGGAGGCCCACGCACCGGAGTGTCGCCGTGGTGGGGGACCGGTTGGCTCGGCATGGTGTTTCACGTGAAACGTCGCTCACTGCTGCACGGGATCATTGGTCGCGGCCGGGCTGCGGCCGAACCTCGCGACCGGAGACTCGGCTCCCTGACACCCACAGGGGGAACGGAGTTCTCCACAGAGACGGATTTCTCCACAGAAGCACGGGCCTCGCTGGTTCCTCACCCCGATGGCATGGCAGGCTCTCTTCATTGCGAGCCTGAAGTCGAGGAGAGTGACGTGCGGTCCGACGCCAACATCGCGGGACCGATGACCGATCCGGTCCCCGGTCCCCGCACCGCGGAAGAGGATGTTTCACGTGAAACACCGCCGGGGGTGGACGGGGGCGAGGCCGGGGAGGTGCTGCCACGACCGGAGCAGACCCGTGTGATGGTGGTGGCCAACCAGAAGGGCGGTGTGGGGAAGACCACGACCACGGTGAACCTCGCTGCCTCGCTGGCCCTGCACGGCAACCGTGTTCTGGTGATCGACCTCGACCCCCAGGGCAATGCCTCCACCGCCCTCGGCATCGACCACCACGCCGACGTCCCGTCCATCTACGACGTGCTGGTGGAGAGCAGGCCCCTCTCCGAGGTGGTGCAGCCCGTACCCGATGTGGAGGGGCTGTTCTGTGCACCCGCCACGATTGACCTTGCTGGCGCGGAGATTGAACTGGTCTCCTTGGTGGCCCGGGAAAGCCGCTTGCAGCGGGCCATCCAGGCATATGAGCAACCTCTCGACTACGTCTTGATCGACTGCCCGCCCTCTCTCGGCCTCCTGACGGTGAATGCACTGGTGGCCGGAGCCGAGGTGCTGATCCCCATCCAGTGCGAGTACTACGCCTTGGAGGGCCTGGGGCAGCTCCTGCGGAACGTCGACCTCGTCCGGGGACATCTGAACCCCGCACTGCATGTCTCGACGATCTTGCTCACCATGTACGACGGCCGAACCAGGCTCGCCTCCCAGGTGGCCGAGGAAGTCCGGACGCACTTCG
The DNA here is from genome assembly GCF_040296045.1 of Streptomyces sp. NPDC002490. Classification (NCBI taxonomy): domain Bacteria; kingdom Bacillati; phylum Actinomycetota; class Actinomycetes; order Kitasatosporales; family Streptomycetaceae; genus Streptomyces; species Streptomyces sp. NPDC002490. The sequence continues at coordinate 92,118 of NZ_JBEOWM010000020.1, forward strand.
GTGAAGAGGTGCTGCGGACGAGCATCCCCCGATCCGTACGGATCTCGGAGGCACCGAGCTACGGGCAGACCGTGCTGACCTACGACCCGGGGTCCAGCGGCGCGCTCTCCTACCTGGAGGCCGCGCGGGAAATCGCACTCCGGGGAGCCGGGGTGGACGGACCGGGTCACCAGAACAAGCAGCAGAACATGGCGGAGGGGATTCAATGAGTGAACGACGTAGGGGGCTGGGCCGTGGACTCGGCGCCCTGATCCCGGCGGCCCCGACGCCAGGGAAGATCATCCCTGCCGCCCAGGGAGGCGGCGCGCCGGTCCTGCCGGCCGGGCTCCCGCGCCCGGCCGAGAACACCGTGCACTTCGCCGAACTTCCCCTGGACTCGATCAGTCCCAACCCTCGTCAACCCCGTGAGGTCTTCGATGAGGTGGCCCTTGCGGAGTTGGTGACCTCCATCAAGGAGGTCGGCCTCCTCCAGCCCGTGGTGGTCCGGCAGGTGGGCGCGGGGCGCTATGAGCTGATCATGGGCGAGCGGCGTCTTCGGGCCTGCAAGGAAGCCGGCCTGGAGCGCATCCCCGCCATCGTTCGGGCCACCGAGGACGAGAAGCTCCTCCTGGACGCCCTGCTGGAGAACCTGCACCGGGCACAGCTGAATCCCCTGGAGGAGGCAGCGGCCTACGACCAACTGCTTCGGGACTTCAACTGCACCCATGACCAGCTGGCCGATCGCATCGGCCGGTCCCGGCCTCAGGTCTCCAACACCCTGCGCCTGCTGAGGCTTTCCCCGCAGGTCCAACGCCGTGTCGCGGCAGGTGTGCTCTCCGCAGGGCATGCACGGGCCCTGCTGTCGGTCGAGGACTCGGAGGAACAGGACCGGCTCGCCCTCCGCATCGTGGCGGAGGGCCTCTCGGTCCGAGCGGTCGAGGAGATCGTGGCCCTGATGGGGACCGGTCCGCATTCCGCTCCCCGGCCCAAGGGGCCTCGGGCCGGGGGACGGGTCTCCCCCGCACTCAGCGATCTCGCCACCCGTCTCTCCGACCGGTTCGAGACCCGGGTGAAGGTCGATCTCGGGCAGAAGAAGGGCAAGATCGTCGTCGAGTTCGCCTCGATGGAGGATCTGGAGCGCATCCTCGGCACCCTGGCGCCGGGCGAGGGCCCGGTGCTCCCCGCACCGGCGGAGGACGCGGAGAGCTGAACCTCCGCCGGTGCGGGACACGTGAAACGAGCGGTGCACACCGCTCGTTTCACGTGTCCATCAGACGGACTTGTGGGAGATGAACTCCTCCAGGTCGCGCACGATGGCGGCCTTCGGCTTGGCGCCGACGATGGTCTTGGCGACCACACCGCGCTGGTAGACGTTCAGCGTGGGGATCGACATCACCCCGTACTTGGCGGCAGTAGCCGGGTTCTCGTCGATGTTGAGCTTGACGACCTCGATCTGCTCTCCGTACTCCTGCGCGATCGCCTCAAGCGAGGGCGCGATCTGACGGCACGGACCGCACCAAGCGGCCCAGAAGTCGACCAGAACGGGCTTGTCGCTCTTGAGGACGTCTTCGTCGAAGGAAGCGTCCGTCACATTCTTGAGTGTGCCGGCCACAGGGGGCTCCTGTTCTGTGAAGGGAAAGAGGATCAGACCGCGACAGCGGCGGCAGCCTCGGCATCGGCCAGAGCGGCGAGGTAGCGCTCGGCGTCCAGGGCAGCGGAGCAGCCGGTGCCGGCAGCGGTGATCGCCTGGCGGTAAGTGTGGTCGACGACATCGCCGGCGCCGAACACGCCCGTCTGGTTGGTACGGGTCGAGGGAGACTCCACCTTCAGGTACCCCTCGTCGTCAAGTTCGAGCTGTCCCTTGAACAGCTCCGTCCGGGGGTCGTGACCGATGGCGATGAAGAGGCCGGTCACGGGCAGTTCGGACTCCTCACCCGACTTGAGGTTCCGCAGGGTGAGGCCGGAGAGCTTCGGGTCGCCGTGGATGGCCGCGACCTCGCTGTCCCAGATGAACTTGATCTTCGGGTCGGCGAATGCCCGTTCCTGCATCGCCTTCGAAGCACGCAGCGAGTCCCGCCGGTGCACGATCGTCACGGACTTGGCGAAGCGGGAGAGGAAGGTGGCCTCCTCCATGGCCGTGTCACCACCGCCGATGACGGCAATGTCCTGGTCCTTGAAGAAGAACCCGTCACAGGTGGCGCACCAGGAGACGCCCCGTCCGGACAGGGCGTCCTCGTTCGGCAGTCCGAGCTTGCGGTGCTGGGAGCCCGTCGTGACGATGACGGCCTTGGCGCGGTGCACGGTGCCGGCGGTGTCCGTCACGGTCTTGATCTCGCCCGTGAGGTCGACCTTGACGATGTCGTCCGGGACGAGCTCGGCGCCGAAACGCTCGGCCTGGGCGCGCATGCCCTCCATGAGGGCCGGCCCCATGATGCCGTCCTGGAAGCCGGGGAAGTTCTCGACCTCGGTGGTGTTCATCAGCGCACCGCCAGCAGTCACGGCGCCCTCGAAGACCAACGGCTTCAGGGACGCGCGCGCGGTGTAGAGCGCTGCCGTGTACCCGGCAGGACCGGAGCCGATGATGATCACGTTTCGGACGTCGCTCACGGCTTCATTCCCTCGTCTCTGGAGATCCGTGTGGAAGCTGGAGGGCTCCCACACCACCCAACGGATACTACGGGGCGGGCATTCCCGCGTTCTCGCGCCGCGGTCATCGGGGATAGGAGCGGGTGAAGAGGAGTTCACCCGGTCCGTCACAGGACGCGTCCACCACATAGGCGGAGACCTGGGAGCTGTCGGAGGCATGGGGCAGCACGACCAGATACACGGCCTGGCTCCGGTAGGTGCCCTCCTGGACCGCGAGCACCGGATCGGTGCGGCCGATGGCGTCCTGGACGCAAGCGGGTACAGGAGTGTCCGAGTAGAGGCCCGCGGTTCCGCCGAGGGGCGCGCGGAGCGGGGACGGTTCGCCGGCGCCCGTCTCTGCCGGTGTCAGGAGTTCCGCGACCTGGCGGGGGAGGGTGTCCTCCGAGAAGGTGGTGCGGGCGATCTCGGGACGGGGGTCTGCACCACCGTCCCATGCCAGCAGCCCTCCGGTGCCGAGGAGGGCGGTGAGGGCAGCGCCGAGGAGGGCCGCCCGCCGGGATCGTCGCCTCCGCCCGGGTCGTTCCCCACGGCGGGGAGGGCGGGCTCCGCGTGTTTCACGTGAAACACGCGGAGGGGTGCCGCCCGGGAGACCGGTCTCGGCAGCCAGGGCGTGGTCTATCCGCGAGACCACGTCCGCGGGCATGGACTCGGGTTGGTCGGCGTCACCCAGCAGGAGCCGGATCTCCTCCAGCGAGCGACAGATCTCCGCGCACTCCTGGCAGGTGTCCAGATGGAGACGCAGGTCCGCGGCCCGGTCGGCAGCCAGCAGGCCCTCGGTGAGGTCCGAGACCTCCTCGACGGAGGGATGTTCCTTCGGGTCGGTGCTCGTCGTCATGCTCTCCCACCTCCGCCCTTCACCGCAGGGGAATCCGTTGCGTCCGGCGTGCGCGCTGCGGGTGGGACGGAGGTCCGGGGCGACTGGTTCCCCGGCTGCGGGGTGCGGAGGTGGGAGAGCAAGGGGAGGAGCTTGGCCCTGCCCCGGGAACAGCGGCTCTTCACCGTGCCGGGAGGAACCTCCAACACCCGCGCCGCCTCGGTGACGGAGTACCCCTGCATGTCGACCAGGACGAGGGCGGCTCGTTGGTCCGGGGGAAGGGTGTCCAGCGCGGCGGCCAGCTGCCGCTGGAGGTCGCCGCGTTCGGCCGGGGCATCGGCCGGCTCGTGCGGTTCGAGGAGGTGTTCCAGGCGCTCGGTGTCATCCACGGGTGAGGTCCTCCGGGACGTCGCCTTGCGCACCCGGTCCAAGCAGGCGTTCACCGTGATGCGGTGCAACCAGGTCGTGACGGCTGCCTGCCCCCGGAAGGCACCCGCGGCGCGATAGGCCGAGATCAGCGCGTCCTGCACGGCATCCGCCGCCTCTTCCCGGTCCCCCAGGGTGCGCAGGGCCACCGCCCAGAGGCGGTCCCGGTGCCGCCGTACCAGTTCACCGAAGGCGTTCGGGTCTCCGTCGACATGGCGGGCGAGGAGGTCCTGGTCCTCCACCCCGTTGTACGCGGCGTCGGCCACGGTCGAACCACCCTCCCCGGAACTGCTCAGCCAGTGAACTTCACATCCGTGATGGCCTGCTTGTAACCCGATTCTCGGTACTGCTCCCCCGTGGCGTAGGGCAGTTCGGTCAGCCAGAGCAGGACATAGCGCGTCTTGGTGGGCTTCTCGACGCTGACCTTGAGTTCCCGCCCCGTGGTGCTGGCCGCGGCGAGCTTCTTCATCGAGCTGAGCGGAGCCGAGGAGGAGAGGGACCCAGCAGCGTACAGGCTGGCCGTGGTCCGATCCCCGCCGTAGTTCAATTCGACCGTCGCGGAGGCCAGCGACTTCTCCGAACCCAGGTCGTAGACGATCCCGACGCCCTGCTTGTAGGGGGCGAGCGGCGGACCGTCCTTGAAGGTGTAGGTGCGCCAGTGCGTCGCCGCGTTGCCGTCGTGGGTCAGCCCGACGTCCTGGGCGCGCTGCGGGTTGCCGTCCGGGTAGTACTCGGCGGCCCCCTGGACGGACAGCGGCTTCGGTTTCTTCTCGGCGTTCTTCTTGTTCGTCGTGACCGTCTCGGTGTCGCGGGGCTCGGCGCCCTTGTCCTGTTCCATCAGGGCATCGGCGAGCTGCCAGCTCCCGAGCCCGAGAGCCGTGATCAGCAGGGCGGACACGGTCCACTTCAGGGCCCTGCCGGTGCGGCTCTGCAAGGGGGGCGGAGGAACGGGCACGGTCGCTCCGGCACCACCGCGGGGCCGACCGTACGAGCCCGGGTGGTAACCCGTCCGCTGGTAGTCCGGTGGCGCTGTGAACAGGGGCTCCGGCGGGCGGACGCGGGGCATCGCCCCCACGGCCTCGACCAGGTCGTCCGGCGTGGTGCAGGGCGGCTCCTGGCGGGAGGCGGTGGCGCCCTCGTTGACCAGGGCCCGCATGGCGAGCTCCGCAAGTCCCCGGTGGACCCCCGCCCGCACTTGGTCGGGAGCGATCAGCCCGACGCCCTTGGGCAGTCCGTGGAGGCCGTGCGCATCGTCCGGATAGGGCCAGCGTTGAGTGAGCGAGGCGTACAGCAGCGCACCGATCGCCTCGGTGTCGGTGCGCTGCGGGGTGGGGGAGACGATGCCGCGCAGCGCGGCGTTCACCGCGAGCCCGCGGATGCGCCACTGGCCCGTGGAGGTCCTGAGCACCGCGCTCGGGGTCAGCCGCAGATGGGACAACCCCTCCCGGTGGGCGGCGGCCATGGCGTGGGAGATCTGGGACACCATCTGGTAGGCGTCGTGGGCCTCCAGGGTTCCGGCGGCGAGCAGGGCGGTCAACTCGGTGGCGTCGGGCAGCCACTCGTGGACGACGTAGACGAGGTCGTTCTCCTCGACCGCGTCCAGCACCTGGACGAACCGGGGATCGCCCAACAGGGCGGCGGAGCGGGCAGCGGCGAGGACGGCGCGCGCCCGGGCGTGGTCGGCGGGCAGGACGTGCACCCCGACGGCCCGCCGGAGCTTCTCGTCCACGGCCCGCCAGCTGCTGAACCCGTCCAGACGGGTGACGCACTCTTCGAGACGGTAGCGCCGGGCCAACTTGTGCCCGCTGTGAAGTTCCGGCGGAGTGGTCCGCTCGGACCCGCTCGCCGTGTTGCCGTTCTCCGCGTCCGTGTCCGTGGTGTTCTGCTCCCCGGTCTCGCCGGTACTGGCCACCCCGTCGGCCGTGGTCTGCTCCGCCTTGGCGGTCAGCGGCTCGTCACCGCTGTTGTCTGCCACGTCGACGGCAGCCGTGCTCCGTTCCGCCACCGTCGTTCCCGCCTCCCCACTCCTTGCGCGCTGTCGACGCCCACGCCAATTGTGCCCACAGTCCGGTGCTATGCACGACACGCGGTGGTCGCCGATGGTTGTGCGCCTGCCCCGTTCTCAGCGTCCCAGACGTCCCCGCACCATGCCGACCATCGAATTGAGCTCCTCGATGCGCATCCTGCGGGCCGCGGCGTAGAACACCGCCAGCAGGGCGATCCCCCCGCCGATCAGGGCCAGGGCCGATCCGAGCACTCCCTGGCCGAGGGCCCGGGTGATGAGGTAGCCGACCGCACCGCCGACGAGCGCGGCGGGAACCGACGCCATGGACAGTCGGGCGTAGGTCCGCACCACCTGGGAGCCGTCCAGGTCACCGCCCAGTCGGACCCGCAGCCGCCGCCAAGCCACCCCCACGCCCACCGCATAGGCGAGACCGTAGGAGGCGGCCATGCCGACGACGGCCCAACGCGCGGGCAGGACGACGTAGCAGACCGCGGACGCGGCGGCGTTCACCGCGGCGACGATCACCGTGTTGTAGAAGGGCGTCCGGGTGTCCTCGTAGGCGTAGAAGCCCCGGAGGACCACGTACTGCACCGAGAAGGGGATCAGCCCCAGGCCGAACGCCATCAGGATGTAGCCCATCGACTGGGCGGAGGTCAGCCCGGTGGAGGCGAACAGCAAGGTGCACATGGGCACGCCCAGCGCGACGAACATGAATGCCACCGGCACGATCGCGACCGCCGAGGTGCGCAGGCCGCTGGAGAGGTCGTCGCGGACGGCGCCCGGATCGTCGTCGTGGGCGGCGCGGGAGATCCGGGGCAGCAGCGCCGCCATCACGGAGACGGTGATGATGGCCTGGGGCATGCCCCAGATCAGCTGGGCGTTGGAGTACGCCAGGATGCCCGCACCGTCCTGTTCCGCGGCCTTCCCCGCCGCGGTGGCCAACTGGGTGACGATCAGCACGCCGGCCTGGTTGGCGAGGACGAAGAGGACGGTCCACTTGGCGAGCTTCACCGCCTTGCCGAGTCCCTGGCCCTTCCAGTCGAACCGGGGGCGGAACCGGAAACCGGCCTCCCGCAGGTACGGAATCATCGCCAGGGACTGGACCACCAGTCCGAGGAGGGTGCCGATGCCGAGCAGCCGGATGCCCTCGTCCGGGATGGTCTCGACCTTCAGGCCGGACTCGGCGGCGCTGCCGTAGACCCAGATGAAGAGGCCGAAGGTGGCGATCATGACGATGTTGTTGAGGACCGGGGTCCACATCATCGCGCCGAACCTGCCGCGTGCGTTCAGGATCTGACCCATCACCACGTGCACGCCCATGAAGAAGATCGTGGGCAGGCAGTAGCGGGCGAAGGCGACGGCCACGCTGTTCGCGGCCTCGTCGTCGGCGATCGAGTCCGACATCAGTTGGACCAGGAACGGAGCGGCGACCACGGAGAGGGCGACGATGAACCCCAGCACCACCATGACCAGGGTCAGGAGGCGGTTGGCGTACGCCTCGCCACCGTCCTCGTCCTCCTTCATGGCACGGACGAGTTGCGGGACGAACACCGAGTTGAGCCCGCCGCCGATGCTGAGGATGTAGATCATCGTGGGCAGCGTGTAGGCGACGGTGAACGCGTCACCGAGGAGCGCCGCACCGAGCGCCGCGGTGATGACGACCGTGCGGACGAACCCGGTGAGCCGGGACACGATGGTGCCCGACGCCATCAGCGCACTGGACTTCAGCACACTGGAGCCACGGCTCTTGCGGGCCGGCGGGGCTGCGGGCTCGGGCGCCGGAGCGGGCACCACGGGAACCGGCTCGGCCGGCGGCGGGAACGGTGCCGCGGGCGCCGTCGGCGGCGCGCCCTCGTAGCCCGGACGGACACTCCCGCCCGCCTGCTGCTGGTCGCGGAAGAGATGGGCGAAGGCGTCCGGCTCGTGCCGGACGCCCGCCTGGCTGACGAGGTCGTCAACCCCCACGAACTGCGTCGTGCGGGCGTCGTCCCCGTACGGGAGGTGCTGGGTGGGGCCCTCCGGTTCGGGGGCCGGGGGCTGGGCCCACAGCCGGGGGTCCGGAGCGTACTGGGCGGTCGGCGGGGCGTAGAGCTGCTGGGGGTCGGGGTAGGTGCCCGGCGGGGGCGGGGGGTGCGCGGCGCGGTCGTACAGGGCCTCGGTCACGGGGTCCTGGGCGGAGAGGTCCTGGTTCCGGTAGGGATCCTGGGCGTAGGCGTCCTGGACGTACATGTCGGCGGCGGGCTGCTGCGGGTACGCGTGCGGATCGTGGGGTGGCATCCCGGGCTCCCCGGTGGGGGCGGACGGGTCGTGGGGGTCACCGCCCGCACCCTGCCCGCGGTCACCGTCGTACGGCGCGTTCATGCTCTACCCCACCTCATCGTCCCCGGCCCCACGGGCCACGACATCGCTCAACGGTCCACTCTCTCACCCGGGCCGGACGGGTCGGTGCTTTCCGCAGCGGTGTCCGGCGCGGGGTCACTCGGCTGCTCGGGTTCCCCGGCCCGCGGAACCGGGCGGGGAGCGTCGTCCCCGGTCGACGCCCGCGGGTCCGCTGCCGGTTCCGTCCCCTCATCGGCGTCGCCCGGGGTCGCGCCGGCCTGCTCCGCCTCCCGACGAGCGGCACGCTTGCGCTGGTGGTACATGCGGAACCCGGCGAGCACCAACAACAACAGACCGCCCGCGATGACCAGCATCACCGTGGGCGTCACCTCGTTGACCTGCACGCGGAACCGCATGGTCTCGCCGTACTGGGTGCCGTCGGCGGTGAAGAGCTGCGCCTCGACGTCGACGATGCCGTTGGCGTTGGCGTTGGTGTCGAACTTCAGGGTCTGGACGCGTTCGCCGGCCAGCTTCACGGGCTGCTCGTCGTACCCCTCGTCACCGATCTTGAGGCGCTTCGGCTTGGTGGAGGTGAGTCGCAGGCGGAGGTTGTCCACGCCCTGGACCAGGTTGTTCTTCACCGTGACGGGAATGGTGGCACTGCGTCCGGAGAGCTGGGCGTCGGACTTGTCGATCAGCTGGACGCTGCGCATCAGGGTGATCAGGTGCTCCTCCACCCCCTCGCGGAAGGTGTTCCCCTCCGCGGTCCGGCCGCGCCAGGAGGTCGACATGCCGCGGTGGATCGCCAGCCCGAAGGGCGTCACCACGCGGTGGGGCGCGGTCAGGATCGTGCTGAAGTCGTCGAGCTTGCGCTGCGTGCGCTGGATCTGCTGGAACGCCGTGATGTTCAGTTCCTGCTTGCGCAGCCGCTCGGAGTAGGCGCGCGCGGACGGCACGCGCGTGGTCGCACCGGGATCCGGCTCGGCCTTGGCCGCGGCCGTCAGTTCCTGCAACTCGGTCCAGCGGCCCGTCTGGAGCGTCTGGATCGCCTTGGCCATGGCCTGCGCCTGGCTGCCCGAGGGCATGCGCTGCGGGGCGACCACGATGCTGCGCGGCTCCCCGGGGTCCTGGAGCGAGATCATCAGGCTGTGCGCCAGGAACTCCTGCACGGCCAGTGCGGAGTCCTCCGCCCGGAGGAGATCGCCCCGGAACACCTTGGAGAGCCGGGCGTCGGCCACCACGGCGGTGGTGCCGTCCCCGATGGGACGGGCCGCGCTCGGGGTGTACGGGAGGTTTCCGGTCTCGCTGAGGGAATCGCTCCGGGCGATGACCGTGTCGGCGCCGGCGGAGGTGGCGACGTCGATCACCGAAGGATCCACGGCTCCCTCGGCCGGCCAGGCGAAGTTGGTGACCGGCTTGACGTGCAGGGTCGTCTCCACGGTCAGGGCGGCCACGTCGGTGGCGCTCTTCAGGTGGCTGAGCGAACCGGAGACGTTCTTGCCCCGGTGCGCGAGGGAGGCGAGGTCGGGATCGGCGAACGGGAGCGCCACCACCGTTTCACCGCGGACGGCCTCCTGGAGGTCGGTGAGCCACCGGCCGGCCACGGCCCGGTTCTTCCCGGCGATCGTGCGGTCCCCGTCCTTGATCCGGTAGCCCTCGGCCATCGCGGCGACGGAGGCCAGGAGGTCCGGATCGATCACCCAGGTCACGTCCAGGGAACTACCGAGGTCCAGCATCTGCTGGAGCCGGCCGCCCGGCCCGATCTCCTTGGCGAGGCCGTCGTCCTCGAAGACCCGGGTCTGCTGGTCGTTCGAGCTGGTCTCGGCGGTGAGGTGGGTGGTCGAGATCAACGGCCACAGGAACGCCGTCTTGGCCTTGGCGTCGAAGTCCTCGGGCTGCCACGGCAGGAACGCCCGCTCGATGCCGAGCACCTGGCCGTAGGACTGGGCGGCGCTCCCGGTCAGCGCTATCCCGAGCTGGTACACCGCGTCGGTGCCGAGATCCAGTTCCTTCACGGGCACCGAGATGCTGAAGTCCCGGGTGCGTCCGGGCCCCAGCTCGTCGATCTCCTGCACGTACTTCCCGCCCACCGGGGTGCCGTCCACGCCCGGCACGTGTGCGGTACGCCGTTCGGCGGCGTCCAGGGCGCTACGGGTCCGGAGGGGCTGCCCCACCAGGAGGTCGACCCGGCCGTCCGTGATCGTCTGCTTGCCCGTGTTGGTCAGGGTGCCGCGGACGGTCAGGGTGTCGTCCTCGTCCGGGGCCGTGGGCGTGAGGGCGTCCACGGAGACGTCGACCACGCCCTTGGTCCGGTCCACCGCTTGCGGGGCCGGGGCTTCCGGAGCCGCCGCCGCCCCGGAAGCCAGGGGAAGGGTCGCCGTGGCGAGGAGGGGTAGGGAGAGGAACAGGGCTCCGGTGCGCCGCAGCCAGCGGCGGGCAGGTGAGGGACTGGTCCCCATGAAGTCTGCCGCCTCGGCCACGCGCTCGCCCGTCCCTCGTCGTCGTCAGTGGTCGTCCAGAAGTGCGTCCACGCATGGTAACGATGCAGGCTGCCCGCAAGTGCCACGGTCCACGACGGATCACCAAGAGGATGCGAGCGCGGAGCGACTCGATCAGCATTTCTCCGGATGAGTGCATGGAAGTCCGGAGATGGCTCACCCCATGCAGGGTACGGGGCCGCTGCCGGTGATCGAGAGGGATTCCCGGTGCCGGGGCACGTACCCTTTTCTGTTGTGCCGAACGCCAAAGAAGACAACCTCAGCGCCCTGAGCCAGGCGCAGCACCGTGCCGTCAGCGAGCTGCTCCGGGTCTCCCCCGTCGCCGATGAGCTAGCCCGCAGATTCCAGCAGGCGGGGTACACCCTCGCCCTGGTCGGCGGGTCGGTCCGCGATGCGCTGCTCGGGCGCCTCGGCAACGATCTCGACTTCACCACGGATGCCCGCCCCGCGGAGGTGCTGAAGATCGTGCGCCCCTGGGCGGACTCCGTCTGGGAGGTCGGTATCGCCTTCGGCACGGTCGGCTGCCAGAAGGACGCCCGGGTGGAGGACTCCGCCCCTGCCCAGCGGTTCCAGATCGAGATCACGACCTACCGTTCCGAGGCGTACGACCGGACCTCGCGCAAGCCCGAGGTGTCCTACGGCGACTCCATCCAGGACGACCTGGTGCGTCGTGACTTCACGGTGAATGCGATGGCCGTCGCCTTGCCGGCGAAGGAGTTCATCGATCCCTACGGAGGGCTGGAGGACCTGGCCGCCGGGGTGCTCCGGACGCCGGCCGCTCCCGAGGACTCCTTCTCGGACGATCCCCTCCGCATGATGCGGGCGGCCCGGTTCGCGGCACAGCTGGACTTCGAGGTCGCCCCGGAGGTCATCGAGGCGATGACCGCGATGGCGGACCGCATCGGCATCGTCTCGGCGGAACGCGTCCGGGACGAGCTGAACAAGCTGCTCCTCTCCGCTCACCCTCGGGAGGGGCTGAGCCTGCTGGTGGAGACGGGGCTCGCCGAGAAGGTGCTTCCCGAGCTTCCCGCGCTGCGCCTGGAACGGGACGAGCACCACCGGCACAAGGACGTGTACGAGCACACCCTGATCGTGCTGGAGCAGGCGATGGCCCTGGAGCAGCAGCCGGACCTCACCCTGCGGATCGCCGCTCTGCTGCACGACATCGGCAAGCCGCGGACGCGACGCTTCGAATCCGATGGTCGGGTCTCCTTCCACCACCACGAAGTGGTCGGGGCGAAGATGACCAAGAAGCGCCTCACCGCCCTCAAGTACCCCAATGACGTGGTCAAGGACGTCTCTCGGCTGGTGGAGCTGCACCTGCGCTTCCACGGCTACGGAACGGGTGAGTGGACGGACTCCGCCGTACGCCGCTATGTCCGCGACGCCGGCCCGTTGCTGGAGCGGCTGCACAAGCTGACCCGCTCGGACTGCACCACGCGGAACAAGCGGAAGGCGTCTGCCCTCTCCCGGGCGTATGACGGGCTGGAGCACCGCATCGAGCGCCTTCAGGAGCAGGAGGAGCTGGACGCCATCCGTCCCGATCTCGACGGGAACGAGATCATGGAGATCCTCGGTGTGGGGCCTGGACCGGTGATCGGCCGTGCGTACTCCCATCTGCTGGAGCTCAGGCTGGAGAACGGCCCCATGGAGCGGGACGCGGCGGTGACCGCACTGAAGGAGTGGTGGACGAACCAGTCGGATTGAGCGGCCCTCCGGTGGTGTTTCACGTGAAACACCACCGGGGTCGGGCGGTGTTTCACGTGAAACACCGCCCACGTCCTCGGGCCAGGAGGAGGGCAACCAGCGCGTACAGCGCCGCCACGAGCACGGCCAGGAGGACGGAGCGTCCATCCGGCGGGAGGACCAGGGCCGCCACCCCGGCAGCCCCGACGAAGGCGATGTTGAACAGCACGTCGTACACCGAGAAGATCCGTCCTCGGAACGCATCGTCCACCGCACGCTGCACCACGGTGTCCGTCGCGATCTTGGCCCCCTGTGTGGTGAGGCCGATGGCGAAGGCGCCGATCAGGACCGACGTCGGTGTGAAGGGCAGGATCGAGACGGGCGTGAGGACCGCAGCGGCTCCCGCGCACACCGTGATCCAGCCGTAAGGACCGATCCTCCCCGCCATCCAAGGCGTGATCAGGGCTGCGACGAAGAATCCGGCACCGGAGACGCCCACCGCGAGTCCCAGGAGGGCGAGGCCGTGCGCGCCGGACGGCCAGGCGTAGCGGCACAGCATCAGCACCATGACGGTCAGGGCTCCGTAGCAGAAGCGCATCACCGTCATGGCGGTCAGTGCCCAGGCAGCGCCGCGGCGTCGGTGCGCCGTGAGATGCCCGAGGCCGGCGCCCAGCTCGCGTGCGGTGCTCGCCAGCTGTGTGCTCCAGCGGAGGCGCAGCGGCTCGGGCCCGAGTGCATGCCGCCCGATGCGGAGCGAGGCCAGGGCCGCACCCAGATACAGCACCGCCCCGAGCAGGACCACGGCGGCGTCGGAGTCCGAAAAGACCAATCGCACGCCGAAGGCGAGACCACCGCCGGCGGTGGCGGCCACGGTGCCGGCAGTCGGGGACAAGGAGTTGGCGATCACCAACCGCTCGCCGTCCACCACCCGGGGGAGTGAGGCGGACAGCCCGGCGAGGACGAACCGGTTCACGGCGGTGACGCAGAGGGCGGAAGCGTAGAAGAGCCAGTTCGGTACGTCACTCAGGATCAGGACCGCGGTCGCCACGGCCAGCCCGGCGCGCAGCAGGCTGCCGAACAGGAACACCTGACGGCGGGACCAACGGTCGAGAAGCACCCCCGCGAACGGTCCGACCAGGGAGTAGGGCAACAGCAGGACCGCCATCGCCGAGGCGATGTCCGCAGCGGAGGTCTGCTTCTCGGGCGAGAAGACCACGTAGGCGGCGAGAGCCACCTGATACACGCCGTCACCACTCTGGGAGAGCAGCCGTACGGTCAGGAGGCGCCGGAACCCCGGGAAGCGCAGAAGGACTCGCAGATCCCTGACGACAGCCATGGGCCTCACCCTCACATACGCGAGGGGTCCCCGGGCGATGCCCGGGGACCCCTCGGCGGCTCCTGGAGGGTGGCGAGGGCCACCCTCTCGGGCCTCGGTGCGTCAGACCTCCGGCAGCCGGACGTCCGCAACCCGGGATCAGCGCTCGACTTCACCCTTGATGAACTTCTCCACGTTCTCGCGGGCCTCGTCGTCGAAGTACTGCACCGGCGGCGACTTCATGAAGTAGCTGCTCGCGGAGAGGATGGGGCCGCCGATGCCGCGGTCCTTGGCGATCTTCGCAGCGCGGAGGGCGTCGATGATGACACCCGCGGAGTTCGGGGAGTCCCACACCTCGAGCTTGTACTCCAGGTTCAGGGGGACGTCACCGAACGCACGGCCCTCCAGGCGCACGTACGCCCACTTGCGGTCGTCGAGCCACGCGACGTAGTCGGACGGGCCGATGTGGACGTTCTTCTCGCCGAGCTCCCGGTCGGGGATCTGCGAGGTGACGGCCTGTGTCTTGGAGATCTTCTTGGACTCCAGCCGCTCTCGCTCCAGCATGTTCTTGAAGTCCATGTTGCCGCCGACGTTCAGCTGCATCGTGCGGTCCAGGACGACGCCCCGGTCCTCGAACAGCTTCGCCATCACACGGTGCGTGATGGTGGCGCCGACCTGCGACTTGATGTCGTCGCCCACGATCGGGACGCCGGCCTCGGTGAACTTGTCGGCCCACTCCTTCGTGCCGGCGATGAAGACCGGGAGGGCGTTCACGAAGCCGACCTTGGCGTCGATGGCGCACTGGGCGTAGAACTTCGCCGCGGCCTCGGAGCCGACCGGCAGGTAGCAGACCAGCACGTCGACCTGGCGGTCCTTGAGGACCTGGACGACGTCGACGGGGGCCTCGGCGGACTCCTCGATGGTCTCGCGGTAGTACTTGCCGAGACCGTCGAGGGTGTGGCCGCGCTGGACGGTCACGCCGCTGGACGGGACGTCGCAGATCTTGATGGTGTTGTTCTCGCTGGCACCGATGGCGTCCGCGAGGTCGAGGCCCACCTTCTTGGCGTCGACGTCGAAGGCCGCGACGAACTCCACGTCACGGACGTGGTAGTCGCCGAACTGCACGTGCATGAGGCCCGGCACCTTGGACGCCGGGTTGGCGTCCTTGTAGTACTCGACGCCCTGCACCAGCGAGGCGGCGCAGTTGCCCACGCCGACGATGGCTACGCGAACCGAACCCATTCCGGTTGCTCCCTGTGTGTACTCGGAGAAGTCCTGAGCGGACTTCACATGGCGGTGTCGTCGGACGGGTCCGGCCGGGAGTCCCCATGCCGGGGCAGGCCGCCCGCTTTCCCTGAGGTGTCCTGCTGAGCCGTCTCGTGCCGGGCGGGGTCCCCGCCGGGGGCCGGGGCGGGCGGCTGCTGCCGCTGCTCCCGTCCGGCCCGCTCGCTCTCGATCAGCTCGTTCAGCCAGCGCACTTCCCGTTCCACGGACTCCATGCCGTGGCGCTGAAGTTCGAGGGTGTAGTCGTCGAGGCGTTCCCGGGTCCTCGCCAGAGAGGCGCGCATCTTCTCGAGACGCTCCTCCAGCCGGCTCCGGCGCCCTTCCAGCACGCGCATGCGCACGTCCCTCGACGTCTGCCCGAAGAAGGCGAAGCGAGCAGCGAAGTGCTCGTCCTCGTATGCATCGGGACCTGTCTGGGAGAGCAGGTCCTCGAAGTGCTCCTTACCTTCCGCGGTCAGCCGGTAGACGATCTTCGCGCGGCGCCCCGCCAGTGCTGTGGCGAGGGCGTCTTCGGAGGTGCCTCCGGACTCCTCGATCAACCATCCGTTGGCGACGAGGGTCTTCAGGCAGGGATAGAGCGACCCGTAGCTGAAGGCGCGGAACACCCCCAGCGATGTATTGAGTCGTTTCCGCAGCTCGTAGCCGTGCATGGGGGCCTCGCGCAGCAGGCCGAGAACGGCGAACTCAAGGATGCCGGAACGCCGGCTCATCGTTGCCTTCCTCCTGTCGGTCCGCTGTGCCATCCGCCGGGGCCGGGCCCCTGCACGGCCTTTATGCCGAACTGATGTATCGACTCGATACATCACGACGATAGAACGGCCTTCCGCCTGCGACAAGAGGGGGCACGGTGAACGGCGTCACATCACTGATTCGTGGGAAGCAAGTTGCCTGATTTGGGGTGAACTTCAGGACTAGGCGGGTTTTGACGGTGCGTAGTCTGTGCGGCATGCAGTCCAGCGGAGCCGAGCAGCGCACTCGTGCGTGGTGGTCCTGGGCGCATTGCGGATGGGTGTCGAGCGGTGCCGCATCCGTATGTCGGGGGAACCGGGAAGACAGCCGCCGTTTTCGGGCGCGGGAGCGCCTGCCCTAGGAGTAGTCGTTCGATGAGCGAGCACCGTCGGAAACCGCCGCAGCCGCAGAGCGGCGGACGCGCCGCGGCACGACGCGGCACGTCCGGATCAACGGGGCGTCGTGCGGCCCCGCACCACACCACGCCGTCCCCCTCCGCCTCGTACGGCTCCCCGGAGGGGGGCCAGGACGCGGAAGAGCGCCCCTACGGAGGAAGGGCGGACGCCCGGCGGGCCGCGCAGCGGTCGGGGACCCGCCGCCGCCCCGCGGACGGCGGCGGCCGCGGGGCCGGTGGCGGCGGCCGCAGGCCGGGCGGGGGCGGCGGACCCGGTCGCGGGCGGGGCCGCGGGGGCGGTCCGGAGAAGAGGCGCTTCATCGACTACCCGCGGTCGGACACGTACGGCTGGCGTCGCTGGTTGCCCTCGTGGCGCCTGGTGACGGGCACCTGCCTGGGCTTCCTGACCCTGATGATGGGGGCCGCGGGGCTGGGGTACGCCCTGGTCGACGTGCCCAACGCCAACAATGCCGCCCAAGCGGAGAGCAACGTCTTCTACTGGGCCGACGGTTCCCAGATGGCGGCCACCGGAGGCACCAAGAACCGCCAGATCGTGGGGGTCGACCAGATTCCCACCTCCATGCAGAACGCCGTCATCGCCGCGGAGAACGCCACGTTCCGCGAGGACCAGGGCGTCGACCCGATGGGCATCGGCCGGGCCATGTTCAACATGGCCACCGGCGGCGAGACCCAGGGCGGTTCGACGATCACCCAGCAGTACGTGAAGAACATGTACCTGAATCAGGAACAGACGATCAGTCGCAAGGTGCAGGAGCTCTTCATCTCGATCAAGGTCGATGCGAAGAAGAGCAAGGACGACATCCTCGCCGGGTACCTGAACACTGCCTTCTACGGGCGCAACGCGTACGGGATCCAGGCCGCGGCGCAGGCGTACTTCGGCCGGGACTCCAAGCAGCTGAGCACCGAGCAGTCCGTTTTCCTCGCCGCCCTCCTCAAGGGGCCGAACCTCTACAACCCCGACGGCGGCGTGGGCGCCGCGGCGACGCCCGAGGCCAACCGCGAGCGGGTCGAGAAGCGCTGGGCGTGGATTCTGGACCGCCAGGTCGACGTGGGCCTGATGGACGCCGCGGAGCGGGCCAAGTTCACCAAGTTCCCCAAGCTGAAGAAGCAGACCTCGACCCTCGGCGGGCAGACCGGCTACCTGGTCGACATCGCCAAGGACTACGTCGCGAAGAAGACCGGGAAGAAGCCCGAGGAACTGGAGCGCGGCGGCTACCACGTCTACACGACGTTCGACAAGAAGAAGGTCCGGCAGCTGGAGAAGGCGGTGAACGACACCCGCAAGGGCTTCCTCGACGAGAAGAAGCGCGAGAAGGACCGGCTGGTGCAGTTCGGCGCGGCCTCCGTGGACCCGGACAACGGCAAGATCGTGGCGCTGTACGGGGGCCCGGGCTACGACGAGGGCCACTACACCAACAACGCCAACACCAGCGGCGTCCCGGTCGGCTCCACCTGGAAGCCCTTCGTCCTGGCCTCGGCGATGGAGTTCGGCACCTACGCCAACGGCCGTGAGCCGCTCTCCCCGATGACCAAGTACAACGGCAACGACCTCATCGTCATCAAGGACCGGAACGGGAATCCGATCGAGGACGCCCAGGGCCGGCCCTTCCGTCAGAAGAACGAGGGCACCAAGCCCTGGGGCCAGGTCACGCTGGTCGAGGCCATGCAGGAGTCCATCAACACCCCGTTCGTCCAGCTCGGCATCGACGTGGGGCTGGCCAACACCCGCACGACGACGAAGAAGCTGGGCATCCTGGAGGAGAGCTTCGACAAGGGGAACCTGGGCAACGCCTCCTTCTCCCTGGGCACCTCGACCCCGAGCGCCATCCGGATGGCCGACTCCTACGCCACGTTCGCCAATTCCGGCAAGCAGTACGAGCCCTACTCGGTGACCAAGGTCGAGTACAAGAAGAACAACCAGACCCAGGTCCTCTCCGGATTCGAGGCGCCCACCGGGCGGAGGGCACTCTCCGAGCCCGTCGCGGACACCGTCACCAAGGTCCTGGAGAACGTCGTGCAGAACGGTACGGCGAAGCGGATCAAGGACATCGGGTTCCCGGTCGCGGGGAAGACGGGCACCACGGACAAGAACAAGTCCGCCTGGTTCGTCGGCTACACCCGGGAGCTGTCCACCGCCGTCACCCTCTTCCGGACGGACCCCAAGGAGGGCGAGCTGCTCTCCATGAACGGCACCGGGGGCATGGACTCCATCCACGGCGGTGACATCCCGGCACAGCTCTGGGAGGACTACATGGCGGAGGCCCTGAAGGACGCGGAGCACAAGCCGTTCCCCGAGCCCAGCAAGGAGGTCGGCAAGGTCTTCGATCCCTCGCCCTCCGCGACGTCCAGTGCCTCGGCCCCCGAGCCGACCAAGGAGGAGACGAAGGAGCCGAGTACTCCGCCCACCACCAAGGAGGAGGAAGAGGAGGAGGAAGAGGAGGAGAAGCCCACTCCGCCGCCCTCCCCCGACCCGTCCTGCGACCAGTGGGACTGGGACTGCAACAACAGCTCGGCCAACAGCGTCGGCGGTGCCAACGGTGCCAACGGCAGCTCTTCGGACGGTGGGAGCACCGACGGCAGCGCTGCGAACAGCGGGGGCACCAACGTCGGCACCCCCAACGGCGGAACGACCGACGGCGGAGCCAACGGCGGAGTCTCGACCGGCCCCGGCACCACCGGGCAGACCGGCACGACCGGCACCACCGGGCAGACCGGTGCCGGTGGAAACAACGGGACCAACGGAGCCAACGGGGGGACCACCGACGGAGGCACCGACGGCGGTTTCCTCGGAGGGTCGGGCTGATCGCTGAAGGCGATCGATGTTTCACGTGAAACGAGGACCGCTGCACGAACGTGCAGCGGTCCGTGCGCTCGGACCCTCCGGGGTTCGTACGGCAGGATATGCGCCATGCCCAGTGCCACGACACCGCCCGATGCGCACCCAGCCGCGGCTCCACCGCCTCGGACGGACGTGGTCGCACCGACCCGGGAGGACAAGGTCTCCGCGGTCGGCAGTGAGCTGATCGGAGGCCAGATCGGTCGGCGTGCCCTGGTCGGCGCCCATTGGTGGACCCCGGTGCGGGTCATCGCGCTCATGACGATCGGCATGTTCGCCCTCGGCATGGTGCAGAAGTTCCCCTGCTACGACGGGGGCTGGTTCTTCGGCGCGAGCTCCCAGTACACCCATGCCTGCTACTCGGACATCCCCCACCTGTACCCGGGGAGGGGCTTCGCCGATGGCTTGATTCCGTACTTCGATCGCCTGCCCGGTGAGATGGAGTACCTGGAGTACCCGGTGCTCACCGGCGCCTTCATGGAGGTCGCCGCCTGGCTCACCCCGGGCGGGGGCAGCCTTCAGCACCAGCAACAGATCTACTGGTACGTGAACGCCGGCATGCTGATGGTGTGCGCGGTGATCATCGCGGTCTGTGTGACCCGGACCCACCGGCGGCGGCCCTGGGACGGTCTCCTGGTGGCGTTGGCCCCGGCCTTCGCACTGACGGCCACCATCAACTGGGACCTGTTCGCGGTGGCCCTGCTGGCAGCCGCGGTGCTGATGTGGTCCCGGGGCCGACCGCTCGCCTTCGGGGTCCTGCTCGGGTTGGCGACCGCCGCGAAGTTCTATCCGTTCCTGGTGCTGGGACCGCTGTTCCTGCTCTGCTTGCGAGCGGGTGCCTGGCGGGCCTTCGGCAAGGCGCTCTTCGGGGCCGCCGGCGCCTGGCTCGTGGTGAACGTCCCGGTCATGGTGCTGGCTCCCGAAGGCTGGGCGAAGTTCTACGCGTTCAGCCGTGAACGCGGTGTCGACTTCGGGTCCGTCTGGTTGATGATCTCGCAGCGGCTGAACGTGCACATCAGCCCCGACAGCGCCAACAACTACGGCATCGCCCTGATGGCGATCGGCTGTGCGGCGATGATTCCGCTGACCCTGATGGCACCGAGACGGCCCCGGTTCGCCCAACTGGCCTTCCTGGTCGTCGCCGTGTTCATCCTCACCAACAAGGTCTACTCCCCCCAGTACGTGCTGTGGCTGATCCCGCTCGCCGTGCTGGCCAGGCCCCGCTGGCGGGACCTCCTGATCTGGCAGGCGGGAGAGGTGGCGTACTTCCTCGGCATCTGGATGTACCTCGCGTACACCACCAGCGGAGACGCCCACCGCGGCCTGCCCCCGGACGGGTACCACGCCGCCATCGTGGCGCATCTGCTGGGCACTACGTACCTGTGCGTGGTGATCGTGCGGGACATCCTGCGGCCGGACCGGGACGTGGTGCGCCGCAACGGTGAGGACGATCCCTCGGGCGGGGTGCTGGACCGGGCGCCGGACGTCTTCGCCTGGGTTTCCGCAGCACGGCGGGAGCGGACCGCGGAGCCGGCACCGGCCCGCGTGGGGTGGGGACGCCCCGACCCGCCGGAGGACGCCCTCCGGAAGCCCCCGGAGCCCATCCGCCCCGTCTGACGGAACGGCGGGAGGGCGGCACCGACCGGTGCCGCCCTCCCGCGGATCAGCGCTCGACGAGGCGGTCGAACTGGGTCGTCGTGTGCCGGAGGTGCGCCACCAACTCGTCGCCCACCCGCGGCTCGGGAGCGTCCGAAGGCACGAACAGGATCGACACCTGCATGTGCGGCGGCTCCGCGAACCACCGCTGCTTGCCGCCCCACACGAAGGGCGAGAGGTTGCGGTTCACCGTCGCCAGGCCCGCCCGCGCCACGCCCTTGGCCCGGGGCATCACCCCGTGCAGCGCCTTCGGCGCCTCCAGGCCGACCCCGTGCGAGGTTCCGCCCGCGACGACCACGAGGTAGCCGTCCGACGCCACCTTCTGCTGGCGGTAGCCGAACCGCTCGCCCTTGGCGACCCGGGTGACGTCGAGGACCGCCCCGCGGTACTCCGTGGCGTCGTGGTCGCCCAACCACAGCCGGGTGCCGATGCGGGCACGGAACCGGGTCTGCGGGAACTGCTGCTGGAGCCGGACCAACTCCTCGGCCCGCAGATGGCTGACGAACATGGTGTGCAGCGGCAGGCGTGCCGCCCGCAGCCGATCCATCCAGCCGATGACCTCCTCGACGGCGTCCGAGCCGTCGGTGCGGTCCAGCGGCAGGTGGATGGCGAAGCCCTCCAACCGGACGTCCTCGATCGCGGCGTGGAGGTGGGGCAGGTCCTGCTCGCTCACCCCGTGCCGCTTCATCGTCGACATCACCTCGATGACGACACGGGCGCCGACCAGGCCGTGCACCCCGTCCACCGAGGACACCGAGCGGATCACCCGGTCCGGCAGCGGGACGGGCTCCTCACCGCGCCGGAACGGGGTGAGGACCAGTAGGTCCCCGCTGAACCAGTCCTTGATCCGTGCGGCCTCGTAGGTGGTGCCCACGGCGAGGATGTCCGAGCCGAAGCGGGTGGCCTCCTCGGCGAGCCGCTCGTGCCCGAATCCGTAGCCGTTGCCCTTGCAGACCGGGACGATGCCCGGGAACTGTTCGAGCACGTGCTTGTGGTGTGCCCGCCAGCGCGCGGTATCGACGTAAAGCGTGAGCGCCATGCCGGTCCCGGTACCTTTCTCGTGGCTGCGGTGTAACAGAGATATCGACGGAAATTCTGCCAAGTGCCCCCGAAGGCCGTTGCACCGGAGGTCGCGGACCGGCCTCAGCGACGCGACATGTAGATGTCGAGGGCCTTGTGGAGCAGCTTGTTCAGCGGGAAGTCCCACTCGCCGAGGTACTCGGCGGCCTGGCCGCCGGTGCCCACCTTGAACTGGATCAGACCGAAGAGGTGATCCGACTCGTCCAGCGAGTCCGAGATCCCGCGCAGGTCGTAGACGGTCGCCCCGAGCGCGTAGGCGTCCCGGAGCATGCGCCACTGCATGGCGTTCGAGGGGCGGAACTCGCGCCCCTTGTTGTCGGAGGCCCCGTAGGAGTACCAGACGTGCCCGCCGACGACGAGCATGGTGGCGGCGGCCAGGTTGTCGTGGCCGTGGCGGGCGAAGTACAGGCGCATGCGGTTGGGGTCCTCGGTGTTCAGGGCCGTCCACATGCGCTGGAAGTACGACAGCGGCCGGGGCCGGAAGCGGTCCCGCACGGCGGTGATCTCGTACAGCCGCTGCCACTCCTGGAGGTCGTGGTAGCCGCCCTGGACGACCTCCACGCCCGCCTTCTCGGCCTTCTTGATGTTGCGCCGCCAGAGCTGGTTGAAGCCCTTGTGCACGTCCTCCAGGGAACGGTTCGCGAGCGGAACCTGGAAGATGTAGCGGGGCTGCACGTCACCGAACCCCGCGCCGCCGTCCTCGCCCTGCTGCCATCCCATGCGCCGCAGTCGGTCGGCCACCTCGAAGGCGCGCGGCTCGATGAAGTCGGCCTCCACGTCCCGCAGCCGCTTCACGTCCGGGTCCTGGATGCCCTTCTTGATGGAGGTGGACTCCCAACGGCGGATGATCACCGGCGGGCCCATCTTCACCGAGAAGGCACCCTGCTGCTTCAGGTGCGCCAGCATCGGGCGCAACCAGTCGTCGAGGTTCGGCGCGAACCAGTTGATGACCGGGCCCTCGGGCAGGTAGGCGAGGTAGCGCTTGATCTTGGGGAGCTGTCGGTACAGCACCAGCCCGGCGCCCACCATCTCGCCGGTCCTGCCGTCGAACCACCCGAGGCTCTCCGAGCGCCACTCCGCCTTCACGTCGGCCCACGCCGGCACCTGCATGTGGCTTGCCGCGGGCAGGCTCTGGATGTACGCCAGGTGCTGCTCTCGGCTGATGGTCCTCAGGGTCAGGCTCATGCGGGGCGCTCCTCGGGCTCGTATGTCCCCATGCTGACAGGGGCTCCGGCTCTCGCGCCGAAGCCTACTGCGCCTGGGGACGGCCCCGACTGGCCCGTGTGCCCTTCCCCCGCGGGGGAAGGGCACAACGTCGTCAGCTGATGACGCCGCCGAACAGTCCGCCGTGCGCCATGCCGATGAAGAAGCCGACGGCCGAGGCGCCCAGCCCCAGGACCAGACCGAACCGTTCGCGGGTCGTCTCCGAGATGTACTGGCCGTATCCGCCCACCAGGATGCCCACCAGGCCGGTCCAGGAGCTGAGCAGGTGCAGACCGCTCCAGATCGACGAGATGATCGCGGTCAGTCCCAGGACCAGGGCGACCACGACGAGCGTGTCCTGTAGGGGATGGGGCTTGCCGTCGGTGGCGAAGATCGAAACGCCGGTGTTCGGTCGCATTGCCTGTGCCATGGGCACCTCCTGCGCAAGGGCGGCGCCACACGGCGCCCTCCCGTCCGATGGGTCCAGAGTGCGACGGGTTACCGGCGGATTTCAACCGGAAGCGGATGAGCGGGTAGTCTGTACGGTCTGCACCGGTGTCTGCCCACGGCCGCCGAACCCGGAAGGGGCTCGATTGTCAGTGGTGCCCGATACCGTTGCGCACGCATAACAACCCTCCTGCCACGGAACGACCGTGGCCGTTGAGTCCAGAGGAGGTGGGTTCCACATGCGTCACTACGAGGTGATGGTCATCCTCGACCCCGATCTGGAGGAGCGCGCTGTCTCCCCCCTGATCGAGAACTTCCTTTCCGTGGTCCGCGAGGCCAACGGGAAGGTCGAGAAGGTCGACACCTGGGGCCGTCGTCGTCTCGCCTACGAGATCAAGAAGAAGCCCGAGGGCATCTACTCGGTCATCGACCTCCAGGCCGAGCCTGCGGTCGTCAAGGAGCTCGACCGGCAGATGAACCTGAACGAGTCGGTCCTCCGGACCAAGGTCCTCCGTCCCGAGACCCACTGAGCCAGCGGCTCGGTTTCGGGATTCCCGAGTAGCAGCACAAGCAGCCAGCAGCAATCGCCGAGAGGTTCCCCATGGCAGGCGAGACCGTCATCACGGTCGTCGGCAATCTTGTCGACGACCCCGAGCTGCGCTTCACCCCTTCCGGTGCGGCGGTCGCGAAGTTCCGTGTCGCGTCCACACCCCGCACCTTCGACCGCCAGACCAATGAGTGGAAGGACGGCGAGAGCCTGTTCCTGACCTGCTCGGTCTGGCGCCAGGCGGCGGAGAACGTCGCCGAGTCGCTTCAGCGAGGCATGCGCGTGGTCGTGCAGGGCCGGCTGAAGCAGCGGTCCTACGAGGACCGTGAGGGTGTCAAGCGCACGGTCTACGAGCTGGACGTCGAGGAAGTCGGCCCCAGCCTGAAGAACGCCACGGCCAAGGTCACCAAGACCACCGGTCGCGGTGGCCAGGGCGGGTACGGCGGCGGCCAGCAGGG
This sequence comes from Streptomyces sp. NPDC002490, assembly GCF_040296045.1. NCBI lineage: Bacteria > Bacillati > Actinomycetota > Actinomycetes > Kitasatosporales > Streptomycetaceae > Streptomyces > Streptomyces sp. NPDC002490. The sequence goes on from NZ_JBEOWM010000020.1 coordinate 116,461, forward strand.
CGGTGGCGGCTGGGGCGGAGGCTCCGGCGGCCAGGGCGGCCAGGGCGGTGGCCCCGGCGGCCAGGCTCCTGCCGACGACCCCTGGGCCACCACGCCGTCCGGCGGCGGCCAGCAGGGCGGCGGCAGCTGGGGCGGAGGCTCCGGCGGCAACAGCGGCGGCTACTCGGACGAGCCCCCCTTCTAAGGCGCGGGTTCGTACCACACTTCTTGATCACACAGGAGAAACACCATGGCGAAGCCGCCTGTGCGCAAGCCGAAGAAGAAGGTCTGCGCATTCTGCAAGGACAAGGTCACGTACGTGGACTACAAGGACACGAACATGCTGCGGAAGTTCATTTCCGACCGCGGCAAGATCCGTGCCCGTCGCGTGACCGGCAACTGCACGCAGCACCAGCGTGACGTCGCCACGGCCGTGAAGAACAGCCGTGAGATGGCGCTGCTGCCCTACACCTCCACCGCGCGATAAGGGAAGGGTGACTGACATGAAGATCATCCTCACCCACGAGGTCACCGGCCTCGGCACCGCCGGCGACGTCGTGGACGTCAAGGACGGGTACGCACGCAACTACCTGATCCCGCGGAACTTCGCGATCCGCTGGACCAAGGGCGGCGAGAAGGACGTGGCGCAGATCCGCCGCGCCCGCAAGATCCACGAGATCGCCACCATCGAGCAGGCCAACGAGATCAAGGCTCAGCTGGAGGGTGTCAAGGTTCGCCTTGCCGTCCGCTCCGGTGACGCCGGTCGGCTCTTCGGTTCCGTCACCCCGGCGGATGTCGCCTCCGCGATCAAGGCCGCGGGCGGCCCCGAGGTCGACAAGCGCCGCATCGAGCTGGGCTCGCCCATCAAGACGCTGGGCGCCCACGCGACGTCCGTGCGCCTGCACCCCGAGGTTGCCGCCAAGGTCAACATCGAGGTCATCGCGGCCTGAGCCGTAGCAGAATGGGGCCACACCTCCGGGTGTGGCCCCATTCGTGTGTCTGGACGGCGGGCTGTTTCACGTGAAACACCCGCGACGGTCAGCGGGTGGCACCCGTGACGATCCAGCGACCGGAGCGCGAACGCCACCAGAGCGTCAGCATCCGCACGGCCATCATGAGGCTCATGGCGACCCAGAGGGCGGTGAGCCCCCAGCCGAGGACGGGGACCAGGAGCGCCATCGGAACGAAGGCGACCAAGGTGATCAGCATGGCGCCGGCGAGGTAGGGGCCGTCTCCCGCACCCATCAGGACCCCGTCCAGAACGAAGACGATGCCGCAGATCGGTTGTGCCAGGGCAATGACGATCAGGGCGGGGAGAGCCGCTGTCTGCACGGCGGGATCGCTGCTGAACAGGGGGATGTAGAGGGGGCGCGAGAGGACGACCAGGGCACCGAGCACCACGCCGGAGACGACCCCCCACTCGACCATGCGGCGGCAGACGGCTTTGGCCCCTTCCGCGTCGTCGGCACCGAGGTAGCGACCGATGATGGCCTGCCCGGCGATGGCGATGGCGTCGAGCCCGAAGGCGAGCAGGCTCCAGAGGTTCAGGATGATCTGATGTGCCGCTACCTCGGCGTCGCCCAGTCGTGCGGCAACCGCGGTGGCGATCATCAGGATCAGACGGAGGGAGAGGGTGCGCACCAGGAGCGGGGCACCGGCCCACGCGCTGGCCCGGATGCCGGCTGCGTCCGGGCGGAGGGAAGCGCCGTGGGTACGTGCTCCCCGTACGACCACGTACCCGTACACCGCCGCCATGCCGTACTGGGCGATCACGGTGCCCCAGGCCGATCCAGCGATGCCCAGGCCGGCTCCGTAGACCAGGACGACGTTGAGGACGGCATTGGCCAGGAAGCCGCCGATGGCGACGTACAACGGGGTCTTGGTGTTCTGGAGGCCGCGCAGGATGCCGGTGGCGGCGAGCACGATCAGCATGGCGGGGATGCCGACCGCGGAGACACGGAGGTAGGTGAGGGCATAGGGCGCCGCCGTGTCGGAGGCGCCGAACAGCGAGACCAGGGCCGGTGCGGTCGGCAAGGTCAGCGCGGTGACCGCGATGCCGAGGAACACGGCGAGCCAGACTCCGTCCATGCCCTGGCGTATGGCTCCCGCGAGGTCGCCTGCACCGACCTTGCGGGCGACGGCGGCTGTGGTGGCATAGGCGAGGAAGACGAAGATGCTCACGGCGGTGAGGAGCAGGGCCGAAGCGATGGCGAGTCCGGCCAGTTGCGCGGTGCCGAGATGACCCACGATGGCGCTGTCGGCCATCAGGAACAGGGGCTCGGCGACGAGGGCGCCGAAGGCGGGCACAGCCAGGGTGACGATCTCACGGTCGTGCCGGCGCCGGGCAGCTTTGGTCGTCGCGGGCACATGTGTCATGGGCACCAAGGTAATCGTCCACAGGTAAGAGATGCAATCCGCGATAGGCCCTTACTTTGATCCTTGGGGGGCGCCATGGGGCGGGGCGGTGCCGGATGGATCGGCCCGGCGTGGAAACTTTTTCTTCTGCACAGGCAGTGCGCGGAGAAGGTCCAGGTCAGAGGTGGTGCGGAGGGGCGGGCGAGGGCTTGTTCACAGTCCTGTCCACCGACTCGTGCACAGGTTTCGGCGGGTTCTCCACAGTGTGGGGGCGGTTTTCCACAGAGCTTGTGGATAACCAGATTGGCTGGGGCTGGCTACGGGCCTACCGTGGTCCGGCGCCCGCCCTGTCCTCCGGCGTCGGAAACCAGGGAAACCCGACGCGTCGCAACGGGAGTCGGGACCCTTATTTGTCAGTGTCGTGCCGTAGGAAAGAAGGGCACGGCGAGGTCCGCTCGGCGGACGGGAGGAGGTGGCCCGGGTGAGCATTTCCGAGCCCTTGGACGAGCCGTGGGCTGACAGCGGGCCCAGCGATCGGCTGCCCGCCTCCCGTCAGCGCGGTGACCGGGGCCGGGGCCGCTCGGACCGCACCGACCGGGGCGAGGGCGCGGATTCCTGGGACGGGGCCGGGCCGGCCTTCGAGCGGGTGCCCCCGCAGGACCTCGACGCCGAACAGTCCGTGCTCGGCGGCATGCTGCTGTCCAAGGACGCCATCGCCGACGTCGTCGAAGTCATCAAGGGCCACGACTTCTACCGGCCCGCGCACGAGACGATCTTCCAGGCGATCCTCGACCTCTACGCCAAGGGCGAGCCCGCCGACCCCATCACCGTCGCCGCGGAACTCACCAAGCGCGGTGAGATCACCCGCGTCGGGGGCGCCTCCTATCTGCACGGCCTGGTGCAGACGGTGCCCACCGCGGCGAACGCCGAGTACTACGCGGAGATCGTCCACGAGCGGGCCGTCCTGCGCAGGCTGGTCGAGGCCGGCACCAGGATCACGCAGATGGGGTACGCCGCGGACGGCGACGTCGACGAGATCGTCAACAGCGCCCAGGCCGAGATCTACGCCGTCACCGAGCAGCGCACCAGCGAGGACTACCTCCCGCTCGGCGACATCATGGAGGGCGCCCTCGACGAGATCGAGGCGATCGGATCGCGCAGCGGCGAGATGACCGGTGTGCCCACCGGGTTCACCGACTTCGACTCGCTCACCAACGGGCTCCACCCGGGCCAGATGATCGTCATCGCCGCCCGCCCCGCCATGGGCAAGTCGACGCTCGCCCTGGACTTCGCCCGCGCGGCCTCCATCAAGAACAACCTGCCGAGCGTGATCTTCTCGCTGGAGATGGGGCGCAACGAGATCGCGATGCGCCTGCTCTCCGCTGAGGCCCGGGTGGCGCTGCACCACATGCGCTCCGGCACGATGACCGACGAGGACTGGACCCGACTGGCCCGCCGGATGCCCGACGTCTCGGCGGCCCCGCTGTACATCGACGACTCCCCGAACCTGTCGATGATGGAGATCCGGGCGAAGTGCCGCCGGCTGAAGCAGCGCAACGACCTGAGGCTGGTCGTCATCGACTACCTCCAGCTGATGCAGTCCGGCGGGTCGAAGCGGGCCGAGAGCCGTCAGCAGGAGGTCTCGGACATGTCCCGGAACCTGAAGCTCCTCGCCAAGGAACTGGAACTCCCGGTGATCGCCCTGTCGCAGCTCAACCGTGGTCCCGAGCAGCGCACCGACAAGAAGCCCATGGTGTCGGACCTCCGCGAGTCGGGCTCCATCGAGCAGGACGCCGACATGGTGATCCTGCTCCACCGGGAGGACGCCTACGAGAAGGAGTCGCCCCGCGCCGGCGAGGCCGACCTGATCGTCGCCAAGCACCGCAACGGCCCCACGGCCACCATCACCGTGGCCTTCCAGGGCCATTACTCGCGTTTCGTGGACATGGCCCAGACGTAGGGCGCGTGCCCTCCCCGTCCCCGTCCCGAGGAGGAGAGTCCCGATGACCGAACCGACCACCGGCAGGCTGCGGGTGAACGGTGCCGTGTTGCACTACGAGGTGCGCGGTCGGGGGCCGTTCCTGCTGTTGATCCCCGGGGGGACGGGCGGTGCCGCGTCCTTCGACGGCATCGTCGAGGACCTCGCGGGCGACCACACCGTCGCGACCTACGACCCGCGCGGCATCGCCCGCAGCCCCGTGGACGACCCCGGGGCGGAACAATCCGTGGCCGAACACGCCGAGGACGCGCTCCGGGTGCTGGAGGCGCTGGCACCGGACCGGTCCGCGCAGGTGTTCGGGGCGAGTTCGGGGGCGATCGTCGCCCTGCACCTGCTCACCGTGCACCCCGAGCGCCTGGTGCAGGTCGTGGCACACGAGCCGCCGGTGGTGGAGGTACTGCCGGACGCGGCGGAGCACCGCGCGTTCCTGGTGCGGGTGCAGGAGGCCCTGCACGGGCAGGGGGTCGCGCCGGCGATGGCCGTGTTCGCCGCGGGGCTGGCGAAGGACGGCGGGGCACCGGCGCCGAAGGCGCGGGCGGGGGCCTCGCCGCGGGCGGCGGCGGACCTGCCCTACTTCCTCGGGCGGATCGTGCCCCGCTTCATGGCCTACGCACCGGACGTGCCCGCGTTGGAGGTGCTGTCGGAACGCCTGGCGCTCGGCGCGGGGGCGGACTCGCGGGGGGAACTGCCGCATCGCGCGGTGACCGGCCTGGCCGACCGACTGGGCAGGGTGCCGCACCCCTTCCCCGGCGGGCACATCGGTCTGACCACGCATCCGGTCGAGTTCGGCGAAACCCTGCGGAAGGTCCTCCGGCCGTCGACGTGAACCCGCCGGCCCCGGACTCCGCTCCCCCGGCGGGCCCGGGGTACACCGGGGCCGGCG
>NZ_JBEOWM010000021.1:0-116939 GCF_040296045.1 Streptomyces sp. NPDC002490
CCCTCCGCCCTCACCGGGGGGGCGGGGCTGTACCGGGGGGGGCCCCCGGCCCGCTCCCGCGTGTGCGTGCGGTCCGTCAGACGTGCAGCGGGGCGGCCGTCGCCCGGCGGACCTCCTCCTCGCTCACCCCGGGCGCGAGTTCCCGAAGGCGTAGGCCCCGGTCGGTCACGTCGATCACCGCGAGGTCGGTGATCACCCGGTGCACCACGCCCCGCCCGGTGAGGGGGAGGTCGCACCGTTCGACGAGCTTGGGCGCGCCGTCCCGGGTGGTGTGCTCCATCAGCACGATGACCCGGCCGGCACCGTGGACCAGGTCCATGGCCCCGCCCATGCCCTTGATCATCTTGCCGGGGACGGACCAGTTGGCCAGGTCCCCGGTGGCGGAGACCTGCATCCCGCCGAGGATCGCGACGTCGAGGTGGCCGCCCCGGATCATCCCGAAGGACAGCGCCGAGTCGAAGAGGGCGGCGCCGGGGCGGACGGTGACGGTCTCCTTGCCCGCGTTGATGAGGTCGGGGTCCTCCTCCCCGTCCACGGGGTAGGGGCCGACGCCGAGGATGCCGTTCTCGCTGTGCAGGACGACGCTGATGCCCTCGGGCAGCAGCCCGGGGACGAGGGTGGGCAGGCCGATGCCGAGGTTGACGTACTGTCCGTCGACCAGTTCGGCGGCGGCCCGGCGGGCCATCTGTTCACGGGTGAGCGCCATGGCGGAGTTCTCCTGGTGGTGGGTGGGTGCGCGGGAGGCCCCGAGGAGGGCGACGAACGGCCCCGGAAGGGCCCTGGGAGCGGTTGCGGGGTCCCGCGCGCCCCGGGGAGCGGATGGGGGTGGGATCAGCCCTGTACGGGGCGGACGGTGCGCTTCTCGATGCGCTTGATGCCCTGTGCCACCGGGACGACGCGCTGCACGAAGACGCCGGGCACGTGGACGTGCACCGGGTCGAGTTCGCCGGGCTCCACCAGGCGCTCCACCTGGGCGATGGTGATCTTGCCGGCCATGGCGCAGAGCGCGTTGAAGTTGCCGGCCGAGCCGGCGAAGACGAGGTTGCCGTGGCGGTCCCCGAGGGCCGCGTGCACCAGGGCGAAGTCCGTGGTGATCGAGTGTTCCAGGAGGTGCTCCCGGCCCTGGAAGGCGCGGGTCTCCCGGGGCGGCGAGGCGACGGCCACGGAGCCGTCCGGGCCGTAGCGCCAGGGCAGTCCGCCCTCGGCGACCTGGGTGCCGGCGCCGGCCGGGGTGTAGAAGGCGGGGATGCCGCAGCCGCCGGCGCGGAGCCGCTCGGCCAGGGTGCCCTGGGGGACGAGTTCGACCTCCAGTTCGCCCGCGAGGTACTGGCGGGCGAACTCCTTGTTCTCGCCCACGTAGGAGGCGGTGACCCGGTCGATGCGGCCGGCGGTCAGCAGCGGGCCGAGGCCCCAGTCGTCGACGCCGCAGTTGTTGGAGACGATCCGCAGCCCTGCCGTACCGGAGTGCAGCAGGGCGTCGATCAGCTCGTCGGGTATGCCCGACAGGCCGAAGCCTCCGACGGCGAGGGAGGCTCCGTGGGTGATGTCGGCGACGGCGTCCGCCGCCGTGGGAAGGACCTTGTGCATGGGAGCGCGAACTACTCTCGTGCGGGGCTGCCCTGCTCCGTGTTCGGTTCGTCCACGGCGCAGGTGATCAGCAGCCGGGTGGTGTGGGAGATGTGGTCCCGCAGCAGTCGGGCGGCGAGATCGCCGTCGCGGCTGACCGCGGAGTCGAGGAGGGCGCGGTGTTCGCCCGCCAGGTCGCGGTGGGGCTCCTGACCGAAGGAGACCGACCACTGTCGGTAGAGCTCGGCTTCCTCGCGCATCGCCTTGGCCGTGTCCAGCAACCGGCGGTTGCGGCACGCGGCGATCAGCGCGAGGTGGAACGCGGCGTGGGCCTCGGTCCAGTCGTCGGAGATGCCCCCCTGCTCGCCCTCGGCGAAGAAGGGGGTGCGCTCCAGCATGTGGTGGGCGGCGACCGCGTCGGACTCCCAGCGCATGTCGCCCTGCTCGACCGAGAGCCGCAGGACCAGGGGTTCGATCTCCGTCCTGGCCTCGGTGAGGTCGGCGAGGTCGGAGTGGGACAGCGGCGTGACCATGTAGCCCTGCCGGGGCTGGGCCTTGACGAACCCCTCCCCCTTCAGCCTGGTGAGCGCTTCGCGGGCGGCGCCCACGCTGGTGTTGTAGCGCTCGCAGAGGTCGGGGAACTTCAGGCGTTCGCCGGGAACGAGGCGGCCTCCCAGGATGTCGCTGCGCAGTGTGCGGTAAATGCCCTCTGTGCGGGTGGTCCCCCCGCGCCCCTCACGTGCCATGCGAACACTGTATCGGAATGCGAACCCGAGATAAACTTTCGAAAGATGGTTGACCGGTCGAATATCGAGGGGTACACATAGGGCATTCCGTGAACCATCCGGTGTTTCACGGACCAGCGGTCGGCAGCGCCGGGCACCGTTCCGGCGGCCCGTGGACCCGCTCGACGGGTCGTCCCACGGCTGACCAGCCGCTGCACCGAGCAGAGGAGCAGTGCACGTGAAAGTCGCCAACGTTTCCGGTCGATTGAGCCTGATGACCGCCCCCCTAGAAGCCGTTGACGTCGAACGCGCCAGCGCGGGACGGTTCAGCTCGGACGTCCAGTCGGCCTACGAACGCTGGGACGCCCTCGCCGAGTTCGCGGCCACGGTGACCCCGGGCCGCCCCGACGCCGTGCGCGTGCGTCCGGAGGACCTCGGCAACCCGGTCCCCAGCCCGCGCCAGGTCTTCGCCATCGGCCTCAACTACGCCGACCACGCCGCCGAGTCCAAGTTCGCGGTCCCCGACACCCCGACCGTCTTCACCAAGTTCATCTCCTGCCTCACCGGCCCCTACGGCCAGGTCACCCTGCCCGCGGGCGGGGACGTCGACTGGGAGGTCGAACTGGTCGCCGTGATCGGCCGGTACGCGGACCAGGTCTCCGAGGCCGAGGCCTGGAACCACATCGCCGGACTGACCGTGGGCCAGGACATCTCCGAGCGGCGGCTCCAGCTCTCCGGCCCGGCCCCCCAGTTCAGCCTGGGCAAGTCCTTCCCCGGCTTCGGTCCCGTCGGCCCCGTCCTGGTGAGCCCCGACGAGGTCCCCGACCGGGACGACCTGGAACTGGGCACGCTGATCAACGGCGAGCAGGTGCAGCAGGGCCGCACCCGCGACCTGGTGTTCCCGATCCCCGCGCTGATCTCGCGGCTCTCCGCGGTCGCCCCGCTGCTGCCGGGCGACGTGATCTTCACCGGTACGCCGGCCGGCGTCGGCCTCGGCCGCACCCCGCAGCGCTACCTCCAGGACGGCGACGAACTCGTCAGCTACGTCAAGGGCATCGGCGAGATGCGCCACCGCATGGTCGCGGCCCGAGGGGCCTGACGTGACCCGCCGCACCCGCGTCACAGGAAGGGAGGGCGTCCCATGCCCCTGCACGGTCTGACCTCGGTGGTGATCGGCGTCCCCAACGTCGCCGCGACCACCGCCTACTACGAGGACTTCGGCCTCGGCCGTGGTGAGTCGGGCTGGCTCACCACCCTCGACGGCGGCGCACAGCTGCGGATCGTCGACTCCCCCGTCCGTCGCCTGGTCGCCGCGAACATCGGCGCCGACGACGCGGACGACCTGGCGCGCGCCGCGTCCAGCCTCACCGCGCTGGGCGTGCCGGTCACCCTCGACGACACGTCCCTGACGGCCGTCGAGGCGGTGACCGGGGTGCGGGTCACGGTGCGGATCGCCGAACGCATCCGGCAACCCCGGATATCGGCGACGCCCTACAACGGGCCCGGCCGCATCGAGCGGACCGGCGCCCGCGCCCCCGGCGTGCTGCGCGAGGGACCGGTGCGCCCGCGCAAGCTGGGCCACGCGGTGATCGGGTCGGTCGACTACGAGGCGACCACCCGCTTCCTCGTCGACGGGCTCGGCTTCCGGGCCAGCGACTACATCAAGGGCAAGGGCGCCTTCCTGCGCTGTTCCACGGACCACCACAACATCCTGGTCCTCAACTCCCCGGTGAACTACCTGCACCACACCTCCTGGCAGGTGGACGACATCGACGACATCGGGCGGGGCGCGCAGGCCATGCTGGAGGACCACCCGGAGCGTCACGTCTGGGGCCTTGGTCGGCACCACGCGGGGTCCAACTTCTTCTGGTACCTCAAGGACCCGGCCGGGAACTTCTCGGAGTACTACTCCGACATGGACACCGTCTCCGAGGACGAACTCTGGACGCCCGAGGTCCTCGAAGGCGCCAAGGGACTCTTCAACTGGGGGCCGCCGCCCCCGCCGTCCTTCCTCAACCCGGAGGACCTGGCGGCGCTGATGACCGGCGCGCACCAACCGAAGTCCTGACCCCCGCGGCCCCGTCCCGACGGGGCCGCCCCGGGTCCGCCCCCGCGCCACGGCGGGCGCTGCGCACACCCCGGCGGCCCGACCGGTCCAGGCGGTCCGGTCCCGCCGCCGCGAAGCGCCCCCCGTTCGGTGCCGGTCCGCAGCCGGCACCCCGGTGGGCCCGCGAGGATCTCGCGGGCCCACCGCCTCCCCCTCACCACCGCTGCGGCGGACCCGAGAACAGACCACGAGGAGACACCCATGGAAATCGGCCTGCTACTGCTGCGGCTGGCGCTCGGCGGCCTGCTCTTCGGGCACGGCGCCCAGAAGATGTTCGGCTGGTTCGGCGGGCTGGGGTTGGACCGCACCGGCGGGGTGTTCTCCAGTTGGGGCCTGCGACCGGGCCGCACCATGGCCTTCGTCGCCGCCGCCTCGGAGATCACCGCGGCCGCGCTCCTGGTCCTCGGTCTGCTGTCCCCGCTCGCCGCCGCCATGACCTGCGGCACGCTGATCGTGGCCGGCTCGGTGAACGCGTCGAAGGGCCTGTGGGCCCAGACCGGCGGCTTCGAACTCCCCCTCCTGTACGCCGTGGTCGGAGCGGCCCTCGGCTTCACCGGTCCCGGCGAGTGGTCGCTGGACCACGCCTTCGGGCTCACCGAACTGTCGGGGGCGGCCTGGGGTTCGGCCGCGGTGGGCGCGGCGGCCCTGGCCGCGGCCGGGGTGATCACCCGGGCGAGCCTGCTGCGTCGCCGCTCCGTGACGGCCTGATCCGCCCCGCCCCCGCCCATCCCCTTCCCCTCCGCCGTTCCCCCGCCCGGGAACGGCGGAACCACCATCGAGGAGAACGCACATGCTGCGACCGGACAGTCACATCGTCATCATCGGCGGCACCCGGGGCCTGGGCTTCGCGGTCGCGGAATCGGCCGCCGCCCAGGGCGCCCGCGTGACCATCACCGGACGCGACGAGGCCCAGGCCCGGTCGAGGGCGGCTCAGATCGGCGGCTCGGTCACCGGTGCCGCCTGCGAACTGACCGACTGGGACTCGATCGGTGCGCTGTTCGACGGCATGGACCGGGTCGACCACCTGGTGCTCACCGCCCTCGACCGGGACCACAACACCATCAGGGACTTCCGCCCGGACGACTGCGCCCGCACGTCCCTGATGAAGACGGTCGGTTACGCCACCGCCGTCAACAAGGCGCTCCCCAAGTTCAGCGACGACGCCTCGGTGGTGTTGTTCAGCGGGCTGTCGATGTGGCGCCCCGTTCCCGGTTCCACCACCATCTCCATGGCCAACGCCGGGATCATCGGCCTGGTCAACTCGCTCGCCGTGGAGATCGCCCCGGTCCGGGTCAACGCGCTGACCCCGGGGGTGGTGGGCGGCACCGCCGCCGTGGACGAGGCCGATCCGGTGCGGGCCGACTGGTACGAGGCCATGCGCCTGCGGACCCCGGCGAAACGACTGCCCACCCCGGACGACATCGTCGCGACGACGATGCTGCTGCTGACCTGCCGCGGCATCAACGGGGAGAACATCGTGGTGGACGCGGGCATGCGGTTCGCCTGACCGGGCGCGGCCGGGCCCCGCTGAGCCCCGCCCGGGGTGGAGCGGGGCTCAGCGCTCGGCGTAGGGCAGCAGTGCCATCTCCCGTGCGGTCTTGACGGCCGCGGCGAGTGCGCGCTGCGGACGGACCGTCACCCAGGTGACGCGACGGCTGCGGATCTTGCCCCGGTCCGAGATGAACTTCCGCAGCAGTTCGGTGTCCTTGTAGTCGATGGTGGTGATGCCGGCGGCGTCGAGCGGGTTGGGGCGCGGTCGGCCCTGTTGGGCGGGCCGGGGCGGGCGGGTCATGGAGTGCTCCTTCGCTGGGTCGGGGTGCCGGACGGGGTCAGGGGGCGTCGAGGAGGGCGTCGAAGGCTGCGGGCAGTCGCTTCCAGCCGTCGCGGCCGGCCGCGTACTCCGCGTCGGTCAGCAGGCAGGAGTCCAGGAGGCGTTCCAGCCCGTCCCGGTCGAGGCCGGGCGAGGTGAAGACGAGGTGCTGGCAGCAGTCGCCGTGGTCGGGGTGCCAGTCGAGCGCGGCCGCCGCCCGACGCACCGGGGGGACCAGTTCCCAGGCGGCTTCGGGCAGCGAGGCCAGCCAGGGGCCGGCGTTCTCCACGCACAGCGCTCCCCCGGCCGCGTCCCAGGCGAGCAGGGTGTCGGGGCGGTCGGCGAGCCAGAACCGGCCGCGGCTGCGGGCGGCCGCGCAGCAGAGTTCCTCCAGCGCCTCGTGGAGCCGTTCGGGGTGGAAGGGCCGGCGCCGGTGCCAGACGAACGTGGCGACGCCGGCCTCGTCGGCGTCCTGCGGCAGCAGCGCGCTGGCCGCGTGTTGGGCCGCCGCCGCGGCGTCGACGTCGAAGCCGGCGAAGACGATCCGGGCGAGGGCCTCGGAGTCGGCCGGCACCCGTAGGGCGGTGGGGTGCAGTTGGGCGAGGAGTGCACGGTCCTCCTCGTCGACCGGTTGCGCCGTCCCCTCGACGAGGGCGAGCACGGGGGCGTACTCCACCTGCCGGGCCCAGGTGTCGCCGACCGTGCGCCGGTCCGCGGGCGCCGCGGCGAGGCCCACCTCGGCAAGGTCGTCCCCGTTGGCCAGGTAGGGCAGGACGAGCGCCGGGTCCACCGCGGTGACCACGTTCGTCAGGGCCAGCCGTTCGCTGCCGTGCACGGCGATCACCTCCGCCATGGCCTTCGGCTCGACGGAGTCCCACAGTTCGACCACGGCCAGCCGGTTCACCGGGTCGTCGGCCAGCCGCTCCAGTTCGGGGACCAGGTCCTCGCGGAGCGTGCAGCACGCGCAGTCGTTGACCCAGGCCGCGTCCCGGTGGGCGAGGGTGCCGGAGGCGTCGCGGAGCAGGGAGCGGACGGTGCCCCCGGCCGCCCCGGTGAGGTCGTGGTGCAGGGCCACGCTCCCGGGCACGACCCGCAGCAGCCGTTCGACCACCTCGGTCCGCGCTTCGGCGTGGAGTCCGGCGACCACGACGACCGACAGCCGGTGTGCGCGTTCCATCACCGCCCCCCGCCGTCGACCGGGCGGGCGGGGGACTTGCGGGGGAAGCGGTCGGCGGGCGGACTCATCCGGGAACCCTTTCGGTGCGGGTGGAGACGGAGCGGGACGGCGGGGTGTCGTCGAGACGCGGAGGCGGCCGGCAGCCGGCCGATCGAGTGGTCCTCGTTGCGCATCACCAGGGCAGTATATGACAATGATTTCCATAATCATTTACGGAGCCCTTCGAGAGGACGCACCACCGATGTCAGCCCACTGCCAACTGACCGGCGCCAAACCGGGGTTCGGCAACGCCGTCTCCCACTCGCACCGCCGCACCTCGCGCCGCTTCGACCCGAACATCCAGCACAAGCGCTACTGGCTGCCGAGCGAAGGGCGGCACGTCCGCCTCACGCTGAGCGCCCGGGCGATCAAGACGGTGGACTCGATCGGGATCGAGGCCGCGGTGGCCCGCATCCGGGCCCGCGGAGGGAAGGTCTGATGGCCAAGAAGAGCAAGATCGCCCAGAACGAGAAGCGCAAGGAGGTCGTCGCCCGGTACGCGGCCCGGCGCGCCGAGCTGAAGGAGGTCGTCCGACGCCCCTCCAGCACCGACGCCGAGCGGGAGGCCGCCGCCGCGGAACTGCGCCGGCAGCCCCGCGACGCCAGTGCCACCCGGGTGCGCAACCGCGACGCCGTGGACGGCCGCCCCCGCGGCTACCTGCGCAAGTTCGGCCTCTCCCGGGTGCGCACCCGACAGCTGGCGCACGCCGGGTTCCTCCCGGGGACGACCAAGTCGTCCTGGTAGTTCGGACGCGGCGTCCCCCGGGCGGGCGAGGCCCCGGGGACGCCGACGCCGGAGCCCGGGCGGCGCCGCACTGCTTGTACGATCGCCCGGTCCCCGTCGTCCGCGGAAGGTCCCCCGGTGAGCACCGTCGTCCCGCCGCCCCGCACCTCCGTCGGCCCGCTCCGGGTCGAGCGGCTGGCCCGGGTCGAGGACGGCGGGACCCTGGGCGCCCTGCTCTGGCGGGCGGGTCCCGGCTGGCGCATGGTCAGCAGCTCCGTCCTGGGCGGCGGCCTGGGCGAGCGGGCCTGGGTGCTGAACGCCCAGGTCTCGCACGGCTACCGGCGCACCGACCCGGACCGGCACCTCGCCGCACTCGCGGCGGACGCCGGAGCGCGGGGCACGGGGGTGGGCCTGATGACCGCCGCCGACGTCACGGCCCACGGCCGGGCGCAGGACGGCGGGGTCGGCGCGGTCGCCACCGCGGGGCTCGGAGTCCGCGGGTGGGCCGCCTCCCCGGCCGGGAGCGCGACCGTGCCGCATCCGCCCGGCACGGTCAACATCGTCGTCGCACTCCCGGTCGCCCTCACCGACGCCGCGCTGGTCAACGCGGTCGTCACCGCCACCGAGGCCAAGGTCCAGGCGCTGCTCGACGCCGGATACGACTGCTCCGGCACCCCCACCGACGCCGTGTGCGTCGCCGCACGCGTCCCCGCCCCGGGGGCGGAGGTGCACGGCTTCGCGGGCCCCCGCTCCCCGTGGGGCGCACGGCTCGCCCGGGCCGTCCACCGCGCGGTGCGGGCCGCCGCGCCCCCGTCGTAGCGCGGCGGGCTCAGCGGGACCGGCCGAACGCGAGCCGCAGGAGGCGTCGCCAGTCCAGCGGCGGGGCGGGCACGGGCCCGGGCACCGTCCCCCGTGGCACCCGGACCCGCAGCGCACCGGGGCGGAGGGCGCACACGAGGGGAGTGGCCATCCGCAGGGCCTCGCCGTCCACCGCCACCGGAATCTCGCCCGCCGCGGAGGTGACCTCCACCACACGGGCGGTCAGCACGGTCAGCCCCGCGGACCGCGAGCCCCGCACGGCGAGGTCGGCGGCCTGCGCCGCCCCCTCCACCCGCAGCCCGAACACGCCCAGCAGGCCGGAGTCGAGACGGGGCCGGCGACCGGCACCGCCGAACGCGTCGGGCGAGGCGTAGGGGTTGTTGCTGACCAACAGCGCCTGGAGGGAGGTCAGCACCGTGTCGTCCGCCCGTGCGTCCACCCTCCGGACGCCCTCCCCCAGCAACAGGTCCGGCATGAGGTTCAGTGCCGTGCCCGCCTTGGCCCCGCGGTACTCGGGGCGCTGCACCACGTCCGCGTACACGCCGAACGAGACCGTGTTGACGAAGGGACGGCCCGCGACCTCGCCGAGGTCGACGCAGAACTCCTCCCCGTCGGTCAGCGCCTCCAGGCACCGCGCCGGGTCCTCCCGGTCGAGTCCGAGGTCCAGCGCGAAGTGGTTGCGGGTGCCGGCGGGCACCACGAGGAACGGCAGACCGTGTTCGGCGGCCACGGACGCGACCAGCGCCAGGGTGCCGTCCCCGCCGGCCGCCCCCAGCAGGTCGGCGCCCTCGGTGACCGCCGCACGGGCCAGTGCGGTGACGTCGGCGGGGGCCGCGGGGTCGAGCAGGAGCACCCGGGCCCCCCGTTCCTCGGCCCGCTCGACCAGGCCGAAGCGGCCCACCTTCCCGTCCCCCGACCTCGGGTTCATGATCAGCACCGGATGCTCCGGCCGGGGCGCGGCGCTCGTCCTGCGCGGCGGCCGGTCGTGGGAGGCCCGCAACGCCGCCCGGGCGCAAGCCACGGTGGCGACCCAGCACAGGCCCAGCACCAGTGCCGTGAGCCACAGGCCCTCATGGGTGAAGAGCACCAGAACGGCCGCCGGCGCAGCGATCGCCACCACCGCGCCCAGGAGGCGTACCGCACCCCGGTGCGCCAGGAACCACCACGCCCCCACGGCGCAGACGACCACCCCGAGCAGTCCGATGCCGACGATCACCAGCCCGGCTTCGCCCCACGCGGCCACCAACACCACCAGCACGCCCAGCGCGGCCAGGACGGCGAGCCGCGCCAGCCACCGGGCGACCGGGCCCCCCATCCCCCCTTCCTGCTGGCCCATGCCGCTTCCGCTCCTCGCACCCGTCCGGTCCGGTCCGGCCAATCTGCCCGGGCACGGGCCCGGCGGCATCCCGAACGGGCCGGGCGGGTGAGTTCCCCGGCCGCGGCGGGTGCGCCACGGAACCGCCCCGCGGGGGGCGCCTGCCGGGGGTTCTGGCCGACGGCAGGGCCGGCTTCGACGCGGCGTTCGAGGATCCGGGCGTGGTACCGGTGCCGTCCGGGAACCAGTACCACGGGCGCGTCCGCCGCACCGGCGGAAGCTGGCCCAACCGGGAGGCAAAAGGGCCGAGTTGACGCGTCGTGGCCTCCGGTTCGTGCCGCTCCCGGGGCGGTTGACGCGCTGTCAGGACTCGTCGGTCGACGCCCGGACCACGAGCTGCGGGGCGAACCGCTCGACCCGCTCGGCCCGTTCGCGGCCGGGCGCCTGGAGCAGGGCCAGCCCCCGTTCGGCCATGGCGGACAGCGGATGGCGGATGGAGGTGATCGGCGGGTCGAGGAGCTTGAGCATTTCGGTGTCGTCGAAGCCGGTGACGGCGATCTCCCCGGGCACCGCGACCGACGAACGGTGCAAGGTGCTCACCAGCCCGACGGCGAGGACGTCCGCACCGCAGACGACCGCGTCGATCCGGTCGCGCCGCTCGATGATGCGGCGGGCGGCCGTCCGGCCGGCGTCGGTGGTGAAGTCCGGCAGCAGGATCGTGGTGGCGTCGGGCCCCTGCGCCGCGGTGAAGGCGGCCACGCGCTCGGCACCCGCGGAGGACGCCTGGTCGGCCACCAGCGCGATCCGGTGGCGCCCGACGCCCTCCAGGTGGTCGACCAGCAGCCGGACCGCGGCGGCGTTGTCGAGCGTGACGGCGACCGTGCCGGACTCCTCGGCCCAGCGGTCGAAGAGGACGACCGGACGGCGTCGGGCGGCGTCGCGGATGGCGGGCCCGGAGGCGCCCGCCGACACGGGGACCACGAACAGGCCGTCCACCCGACCGCTGAGCAGGGTGTCGATCTGCTCGGCCTCGATCGCGGTGTCGTTCGCCGCGTCGGAGACCACCAGCGTGCCCCCGGCCGCGCGCACGTGTTGGGCTATGGCGTCGGCGAGTTGGACGAAGTACGGGTTGGCGAGCGTGGGGAGCACGACGCCGATGGTGCCGGTCTCGCCGGTGCGCAGCGCCCGGGCCGAGTGGTTGGGCTGGTAGCCCAGCCGGTTCGCGGCCTCCTCGACCCGGCGCGCGAGCTCCGGGGCGACGTTGCGCGGGGTGCCGGCGAGCACGCGCGAGGCCGTGGCGCGGGAGACGCCGGCGGCTTCGGCCACGTCGATCAGTCGGGGCGCTGTCACGTGGGTGGTCCCTCTCGGTCGGGGCGGGGTGGCGCCACGGCATCGGGGCGAATGGGCACGATGAGGCTACTTGACGTCTCGGGTGCTCTGGTACAGCATGTCGGAAATCGATCTCCCAAGGAGTTCACATGTCGCCCATCACCGTCGTAGGTTCGGTGAACCGCGACTTCGTCCTGACCGTCGCGGACCTTCCGCACGCCGGCGAAACCGTGCTCGCACAGCACTTCGTGGAGGGGGTCGGCGGCAAGGGGGCCAACCAGGCCGTCGCCGCCGCCCGCCTCGGATCGCCGGTGCGGCTCGTCGCCAGGGTCGGGACGGACGCGGACGCCATCCTCGACACGCTCGTCTCCGAGGGCGTGGACGTCGAAGCCGTGCGGACGGACGAGCGCGCCACGACCGGAATCGCCGCGGTGGTCGTCGACGGCTCCGGTGAGAACACCATCGTCGTGAACCCGGGGGCCAACGCCGACCTCGACGTCGACGACCTGCCGGAGCGGCTCGTCCGCTCGGCCGGCGAGATCGTCCTCGTGCAGCACGAGATCGCACCCGAGGTGGTCGAGCTGGCGGTGCTGCGGGCCCACGAACAGGGCGGAGTCGTCGTCCTCAACCCGGCGCCCGCCCGTCCGCTGGACGACCGGGTCCTGGCCGCCGTCGACGTCCTCGTGCCCAACCTCGGCGAACTCGTTTCGCTCCTGGGTGCCGACCGGCCCACCAGCGTCGACGAAGCACGGGCCCTGCTGGAGCGCGCCGCGCTCCCGTGCCGGGCCGTGGTGGTGACGCTGGGTGCCGACGGCGCCGTCCTCAAGGAGGCGCACGACACCACCACCCTCCACGTCCCCGCACCGACGGTGGACGCCATCGACACCGTGGGCGCCGGCGACACCTTCTGCGGCGCCCTCGCGGACGCGCTCGCCCGCGGCAGCGGCCTCCCGGCCGCGGTCGAACGGGCGGTCCGGGCGGCATCGCACGCCGCGACCGGCCGCGGCGCCCAGACCTCCATGCCGTACGCGGACCAACTCGACGCACCCGCCGTCGCCTCCTCCCTCTGACACCCCCCGCGGGTCACCCCGCCTGCACTACGGAGAACCACCATGAGGAACCTCAAGATCGGCCTGTTCGAGAACGCGCAGACCAACGCGAGCGGCACCGCCACCTGGCGCCACCCCGACAGCCAGCGGCACCTCTTCGACACCCTCGGCTACTGGCGCGAGCTCGCCACCATCTGCGAGGACGCCAAGCTGGACTTCCTCTTCCTCGCCGACGCCTGGGGCTGGTCCGAGATCGACGGGAAGCGCCCGCCCATCGCCACCGAGGAGACCCTCGACCTCCCCCGGCTCGACCCGGTGGTCGTGGCCTCGGCCCTGCTGTCCACGACCACCAACCTGGGCCTGGTCATGACGGGCTCGGTCCTGGTGGAGCCCCCGTACGCGTTCGCGCGCCGCATGGCCACCCTCGACCAGCTCTCCGGCGGCCGGATCGGCTGGAACATCGTGACCACCGGCACCGCCGACACCGCCGTCAAGGCGTTCGGCATGGAGATGGTGGCCCACGACGACCGCTACAAGATGGCCGAGGACTTCCTGGAGCTCGTCTACAAGTACTGGGAGGGCGCCTGGGAGCCGGACGCCCTGGAGAAGGACAAGGAGGGCCGGTTCGCCGACCCCTCCAAGGTGCACCTGATCAACCACGAGGGCCCGTACTTCCGCTCGCAGGGCTACGGCAACACCGCGCGTTCCCCGCAGGGCACGCCCGTGCTGTTCCAGGCGGGCGCCTCGCCCGCCGGACGCCGGGTCGGCGGGCGCCACGGCGAGTGCATGTTCGTGGGCAGCGGCTCGATCGCGCAGCTCGCCGGACACACCTCCGCCATCCGCGAGGAGGCCGTCAAGGCCGGCCGCGGCGCCGACGAGGTCAAGGTGATGTCGGCGTTCTCCTGCGTCGTCGGAGCCACCACCTCCGACGCGGAGCGGCGCTACCAGCGCATCCTCGACGCCCAGCGGCCCGAGGTGACCGTCGCCAGCTACGCCATGTTCACCGGGCTGGACCTCTCGTCCTACGCGCCCGAGACCCCCATGAAGGACCTGTCCACCGAGCTGTCGCAGACCCAGGTGGCCCGCTTCGCGGACAAGACCGTCGGTGACGTCCTCGCCGACTGGCACACCCACGGCGTGGGCGCCCGTCCGGTCGTCGGCACCGCCGAGGAGATCGCCGACGAGATCTGCTCCCTCGCCGAGGGCGCCGACCTCGACGGGTTCCTGCTGTCCCCGACGATCCAGCCGACCTCGACCACGGACTTCGTCGAGTCGGTGCTGCCGATCCTGCGGGAACGCGGGGTCTTCCGCGGGGAGTACACGGAGGGCGAGAGCCTGCGCGAGCGCCTCACCGGGGCATCCGACCAGGCGCTGCCGGCCAGCCACCCCGCCGCCCGGTACCGGCACTGAGCCCACCACTCCCGACGAGAGGATGACGAAGACCATGGCCACGTCTGCCCACACCCCGCCCGTGGCACCCGTGCCCGCGGAGCTGGACGCGGCGATGCTGCGACGGGCGTTCGGGGCCTACCCGACCGGTGTCGTCGCGGTAGGCGCCCTGCGCGGGACCGAACCGGTCGGGTTCGCGGCGAGCTCGTTCGTCTCGATCTCGCTCGAACCGCCCATGGTGGCCGTCAGCGTGGCCCGCACCTCGGCCACCTGGCCGCGCCTGGCCGAGGCATCCGTCCTGGGGCTGAGCGTGCTCAGCCACGGCCAGGGCGCGCTCTGCCGGCGGCTGGCGTCCCGGGACGGCGACCGCTTCGAGGGCGTCGCCTGGCGGGCGACGCCCGAGGGCGCGGTCCTGATCGAGGACGCCGCCCTGTGGCTGACCGCCCGGGTGAGCGCGGTCTACGACGGCGGTGACCACGAGATCGTGCTCCTGGAGCTGTTGACCGCCGAACTGTTCTCCGGCGTGGAGCCGCTGGTCTTCCACACCAGCCAGTTCCGGGAGCTCATCCCCCATGGATGAGGTCCTGCCGGTGTCCGCGCACCTCACGGGTGCCGTGGTGCACGGCGCCGGTCGGGGCCGTGGGCTCGGGTTCCCCACCGCCAACGTGGCGGCGGACCCGGGCTCACCGGTACCGCCACCGGCGATCTACAGCGGTTGGGTGGTGCGCCACTCGACCGGCACCGTGCACCGCGGCACGATCAGCATCGGGTCGAACCCGACCTTCTGCGACACCCCCGAGGTGCACGTCGAGGTCTACTGCCACGACACCACGGACGAGTTCTACGGAGAGCGCGTGGGGCTGTGGTTCGTGGCCCGGATCCGCGACACGGTGAAGTTCACGTCGGCCGACGACCTGGTGCGCGCGGCCCGGCAGGACGTCCTGCGCTCCGAGGCGCTGCTCTCCTCGGAGCGCGGGCGCCGCGTCCTCACCGGCGCGCTCACCGCGCACGACACGACCGTCCCCGTCTGAGACGTCCCTCCGCACCACTGCACACAGACTCGGCGCGCACTGCCGAAACCCCGCGTCATGACTGGCCCGTCCGGGCCCACACCCCCACACCCCACCTGCCCCGAACGAACAAAGGTGTGAGCAATGAGCGCATTCGAGTGGCTGAACGAGCAATTCAGCTTCTTCGGCCTGCCCGTCTACTGGTCTGACTTCTTCGGCAACATCCTGGCGCTCGCCACCGTCTGGCTGGCCCTGCGCCGGTCGCTCGTGGCCTGGCCGGTGCAGATCACCGGTTCGATCCTGCTGCTGATCGCCAGTCTCAACGTGGACCTCGGCGGCAATGCGGCACGTCAGATCGTGATCATCATATCAGCGTCGTGGGGATGGGCGACGTGGCGGCGCAGCCGGGCGAGGGAGGGTGCGATCAACGTCCGTTGGGCTTCGTGGACGGAACGGATCGTGCTGCTCGTGGCCATGATCGCCGGCACCTTCGCGTTCGCCTCGCTGCTCAAGGCGACGGACGCCTCGTTCTACCCCGGCGCCCCCTGGTGGATGGTCCTCGCCGACGCCTGGATCTTCGTCGGCTCGATCCTCGCGATGTACACGCAGGCCCGCCGGTACGTGGAGTTCTGGTTCGTGTGGCTGGCCGTCGACCTCGTCGGGGTGCCGCTGGCCATCCACTCCGAGCTGTACTTCTCCGGAATCGTCTACGCGATCTTCTTCGTGATGGTCCTCATCGGCATCCGCGACTGGGCGGCCCGCAGCAAGGACCAGGAACTCGCCTCGCCGCTGGAGCCGGCGGTCGTCCTGGAGGGCCGGACCGAGTCCGCCCCGACGGCCGGGACCAAGGCCGACCGCGTGGGCACGGACACCGCGAGCGGCTCCAAAGGAGTCGATGCGGATCGGTGACCACCGCGATTGACACGAGTCAGTCGACGGTACCCGACCCAACGCCCCGGGAACGGTGGCGGTGGCCCGACCCCCGCCACCGTTCCCGGGGCACCGTCGGCGAGTTCGGGGCACGCTGCGTGACGTCGGTCTTCAAGGCCCGGTCGTGGTCTTGAAGACCGACGTCGTCGTACGGGGTGGATGCCGAGGGAGTCCGGGAGCTTCCGGCGGAGCCGGTGCGGGTGGCGCGGACCGCGTTGCCGAAGGGGAAGCCGGCGCTCCGGGTTCGGGACGGGCCGGGGCGCCGTTCGGCTTCGATGACCTCGGCGGTGCCGTTGCCCGTGATCGGGGTGCTGGTGGGCTGGACGTCCGCGTGGGCCCGTCCGGCTGCGGGCATCCGTGCCAGGCGCTCGGCCCGCGTCCGCGCGACGCCCAGGAGCCGGGGACGTACCGACGGGCCGCCCTCGGTTCCGTGCACGGGGGCGGGCGCATCGGGCACGGTGCCGGGTCCGCCGGCGTTAACCTCGTGCGGTGGGCGACGGGCGCCGGGGGCGCCCAGGACGAGGAGGCACGGTGTTCGGTAGGGGTGTGCGGTTGCTCGCGGGCGCCATGGCCACGGCCTGCGTCCTGCTCGTCGGCCCCAGCGCGCCCAACGGGATCCCGTTCGCCAAGCCGCTGCCCGCGGACGCCGTCAAGGCCGTGGTGCCGAACCGGGTCATGTCGTGGAACGTCTGCAACCCCTGCAAGGAGAGCGACGTCGACCGGGCGGCGGAGATCGCCCGGTACGCACCGCAGGTCATCGGCTTGCAGGAGGCGTGCGTGCGGGACGTCGAACGGATCCGGGACTACCTGAGGCGCTTCTACGGGCTGGTGTACCACGTCGAGTACGGGACGGTCCTGAGGGACTGGGGGCGCTGCGGCGGCGCCCCCTGGCACCCGGGGGCCTTCGGCCAGGCCGTCCTCTCGGCGGCTCCGATGACGGACCGGGTGAGCGTGGAGTACCCCGACGGCGGCTCCGAGGACCGCGGGTACATGGCGGTCACCACCCTGGTGGACGGCCGGCCGGTCCGGGTCTTCAACACCCACCTCGCCCAGTTCCAGCAGGGTGCGGTCCGCGCGGACCAGGTCGGTGTGCTCGCCGGGGAGGTGGCCCGGCACGAACGGGCGGTCGTCCTCGGCGACTTCAACGCCGTGCCCCAGGCACCGGAACTCGCCGACATGTGGGAACTGGCCGCGGAGGTCGACCCCCGGTGCGCCGCCTCGCCCGCCGGCTCCTGCCCGCCGACCACCGACTGGCAGAGCAAGTTCGACTACGTCTTCCTGCGGGGCCTCGCCCCGCTCGACCACGGTGTGCACCCCACCGCGTACTCGGACCACCACCTGGTGCGCTCCGACCTGCGCACCGCCTGACTCCTCCCGGCCCCGGCCGCACGGTCACCGCGTCACTTCGCCACGGCCTCCAGGCTCGCGCCGAAGCAGAGGTCGTCCTCGTGCTTCTCCGCCCGCTCGACGATCTGCGGGGACAGGGTCAGGCCCACCACCTCGATGATGCCGGTCATCGAGGTGGTGGGCGTGGAGAAGCCGACGTCCGTGGAGCCCTCGCTCAGGACGCGGGAACGACGTCGAGGGCCGCGGCGATGTCCTCCGACGCCCAGCCGATCGTCACGACGCGTTCCGGCGCCTCGTCCACCTCGTACGTGCCGAACGCGTGCTTGATGGAGACCGGGAACGCGCCCTTCCCGCTCTCGACGGTGGCGGCGGACGATTCCTCGCGCGGCTCCCCGGTCCCGCTCCGGTCGGCGGTGGCCCCGCACCCCGTCGAGGCGAGGGCGGTGCCGACGAGGAGCGCGGCCGTCCGCAGGACGTTCCTCCGGGGGCGCACGGCAGGGCCGGACATGGTTCTCCCAGGCGAGAGAGGGTGGTCCACGGGATCCGCGGGCCCTTCGACCTAGGAGCGGGGGACGTCGCGAAACGGTCGGAACGTGCCTCGATCGAGGACGGGGGCCGGGCAGTGGCCGGAACTGCGGTGCGTTCGCTCGGCAAGAAGGGCAGCCTCACCCATCTCCCCGGGTTGCTCAGGTGGTCTCGCCGACCGGATCGGCGGTGCCGTC
This sequence comes from Streptomyces sp. NPDC002490, assembly GCF_040296045.1. Classification (NCBI taxonomy): domain Bacteria; kingdom Bacillati; phylum Actinomycetota; class Actinomycetes; order Kitasatosporales; family Streptomycetaceae; genus Streptomyces; species Streptomyces sp. NPDC002490. The sequence goes on from NZ_JBEOWM010000021.1 coordinate 18,058, forward strand.
GCTCGGGGCGAGGGGCCACGGGCGCTGTCCTTCGTCGTGCCAGAGCGGGCGTCGGTCGACCCGCAGGCCGAGGATCTCCGGTCGTGCGTAGTGGCCGCGGGAGTCGACCCAGACCTTGACGGCGTTGATGTCGGCGAGGTCGATCTCGGCGGTGACGAGCTTCTCCTCGATGCCGGTGTGCGGGCCGGCGAGGTACTGGTTGAAGGGGTGGATCACCGCCGACCAGCCCCCGCCGGCGGTGATGTGCCCCTGGGGCCCGACGGCGGACTCCATCCACCGCAGGCAGGACTCGTCCACCGGGTTCCCGGCGGAGACCACGAACACCTGGGCCGTGAGTGCGTGGGTCTTCATCATGGCGTCGATCTGGATGTCGGCGACGGCCTCGAAGCCGGCCATGGTGGACAGCCCGGGCCAGGCCGCCGCGTGGATCTGCTGGCCCTGGAGGATCAGGGACTGCCGGGCCAGGTTCATGGTGTGCTCCCAACAGGCCAGACCACCGATCCGACCCAGGGCGCTGTCGAAGACGCTGAGGGTGGCGCCACCGCCCTGGGCCCACACGATCCGTTCCGCGTAGGTGGGCTGGAGCTTGCGGTGCACCCCGAGGAGCGTGCCGTCCGGCTCGATGAAGACCTGGCTGTTGAAGCACGTGCGGGTCCCCGCGAGCCGTTCGCTGACACCGAGTACGACCCCCACCCCGGCCCGCTCGCACGCGGTCTGGACCCGGGCCACCTGCGGGCCGGGGACCTCCACGGACGCCTCGGCGTAGGCGGCGTTGGCGCCCTGCTGGTCCAAGGGGGCGTACGCCTCGATCCAGTACGGGTAGCCGGGCACGAAGGTCTCGGGGAACACCAGGAGGTCGATGCCTTCCCGGCCGGCCCGCTCGACGAAGCCGACGACCTTGTCGACGGTCGCCTCGGTGTCCATGAAGACCGGAGCGGCGTGCACCGCCGCGACGGTCCGCTTCGTGGAAGTGGCAGCTGGCATGTCTGGGTCTTCCTGGGGAGTGGGGTGCACGACGGGAACGCCGTCGCGCGGCGTCGGGACCGCCCGGTCCGGATGCGGTCGGACCGAGGGGCCGGTCACACGAGTGTGCCACCGCGCGCAGGAGCACGCGCCCGTTCCGGCCGCTTCCGCCGGAACGCGTGAGGAGCCGTCGGCCCCGCCGGGGCGCGGGCGTCCCGCGCCGGCGAGGGGAAGCACCACCGGCGGGGCCGACGTCGTTCGTTCCTCAGTATCCGCGGGCGCGCCATTCCTCCAGGTGGGGCGCTTCGGCACCGATGGTGGTGGATTCCCCGTGCCCGGTGTGCACCACGGTCTCCGGAGGCAGGACCAGCAACTCCTCCTCCAGGGAACGGAGGATGGTGGGGAAGCTGGAGAAGGACCGTCCGGTGGCACCGGGGCCGCCCGCGAACAACGTGTCCCCGGTGAAGACGGCCGTCAACTCCGGTACGTACAGCGAGACCGCACCGGGCGTGTGGCCCGGCGTGTGCAACACGATCACCTCCGTGTCGGCGATCGTCAGGCGCTGGCGGTGACCGAGGTCGCCGTCGGGCTCCCGGTCGGGGTGGCACGCCTGCCACAGGACCCGGTCGTCGGGGTGGAGCAGGACCCGGCCGTCCGTGCGGTCGGCCAGGGCCGGCGCCGCGTTGACGTGGTCGTTGTGGGCGTGGGTGCAGACGACGGCGCGGACCGTGCGGTCCCCGACCCGGGCCGCGATGGCCTCCGCGTCGTGGGCGGCGTCGATCACGATGACCTCGCGGTCGTCACCGACGATCCACACGTTGTTGTCCACCTCCCAGGTACCGCCGTCGAGCGAGAAGCTGCCCGAGGTGACCAGGTGTTCGATGCGGGGCGCCATCAGAGCACCACCACGGAACGCAGCACCTCTCCGCGGTGCATCTTGGCGAACGCCGACTCGACTTCGTCGAGGGCGATGGTCTCGCTGACGAAGGCGTCCAGGTCCAACCGCCCCTGGAGGTAGAGGTCGGTGAGGACGGGGAAGTCCCGCTCGGGCAGGCAGTCCCCGTACCAGGACGACTTCAGCGATCCGCCCCGCCCGAAGACGTCCAGCAGCGGAAGGTTCAGCTTCATCTCGGGAGTGGGCACCCCCACCAGCACGGTGGTGCCGGCCAAGTCCCGTGCGTAGAAGGCTTGTTCGTAGGTCTCCGGGCGTCCGACCGCATCGATGACCACGTCCGCGCCGAACCCGCCGGTCAGCTCGCGGATGCTCTCCACGACGTCGGCGTCACGGCCGTTGACGGTGTGCGTGGCGCCCAGGCCGCGGGCCGTGACCAGCTTGCGGTCGTCCAGGTCCACCGCGATGATCGTCCCGGCGCCGACGAGTCGGGCTCCGGCTATCGCCGCCGCGCCCACTCCGCCGCAACCGATGACGGCCACGGAGTCGCCCCGCTCGACGTGACCGGTGTTGATGGCCGCGCCCAGGCCGGCCATGACGCCGCAGCCCAGCAGCCCGACCGCGGCCGGTGAGGCGGCGGGGTCGACCTTGGTGCACTGCCCGGCCGCGACGAGCGTCTTCTCCGCGAACGCGCCGATGCCCAGGGCCGGGGCGAGGACGGTGCCGTCCAGGAGCGTCATGCGTTGGGTGGCGTTGTGGGTGGCGAAGCAGTACCAGGGGCGACCGCGCTTGCACGCCCGGCACTCCCCGCACACCGCTCGCCAGTTGAGGACCACGAAGTCACCGGGGGCGACGTGCGTGACGTCCTCCCCCACGGACTCCACCACACCCGCGGCCTCGTGGCCGAGGAGGAAGGGGAACTCGTCGTTGATGCCGCCCTCCCGGTAGTGCAGATCGGTGTGGCACACCCCGCACGCCTGGATCCGCACCACGGCCTCGCCGGGGCCGACGTCCGGGATCACGATGGTCTCGACGCTCACCGGCTCACCCTTGCCCCGAGCGACGACGCCTTGTACTTGTTGGGCCATTCCATTGTCCTATCAGCCAGTGGGAAGACGACGGATCGGTACCCCGCTGCGCGACGATCACCCGTCGTCGAGAACAGTAGTGACGGTCCCGGGCGCGGACGGGGGCGGGTACGACGTCCGGTCGGCGACCGCTCGGCCCGCTCGGTGGCAAGGACGTACGAGCCCGGATCGTAGGGGGCTCCGTCCGCCGTCCACAGGCGTCCTCCCGCGCGGGCGGGCGGTCCGGCCGGGACGTCGGTCCGAGAACGGCGGGTCCGACGGCCCGGCCGCTCGGCGTGCGCCACGGAATCAGCTGGTGAATGCTTGATGGCCCAAGGGTGTGGAGGTGGACGCATGCAGTCGGTCATCCCGGACTACCTGGCCGAGGCCCTCGGGGACGTCGAGTCGGACACCTCCGGAGAACCGGCGGACTACATCCCCGAGCTCGCGACGGCGGACCCGGAGCTCCTCGGGGCGGTCTTCGCCACCGTCGACGGCGAGGTCTACGGCGCCGGCGACATCGACACCGAGTTCACGATCCAGTCGATCTCCAAGCCGTTCGCGTACGCACTGGCCCTGACGGACCGGGGCTTCGACCCCGTGCTCGCCAAGGTCGGCGTCGAGCCGTCGGGAGAGGCGTTCAACCGGATCTCCCTCGAAAGCGACACCGGGCGCCCCTTCAATCCCATGATCAACGCAGGTGCGATCACCACCCACTCGCTGGCCGGTCCGGCGGGCAGGGAACCGCAGGAGCGCGTGGAGCGCGTGGTCCGCGGCCTGTCGGCGTTCGCCGGCCGGGGGCTGCGGGTGGACGAGAGGGTGTGCGGGTCGGAGATGGAGCACGCGCACCGCAACCTCGCCATCGCGTACATGCTCCGCGGCTACGACATCCTCACCGAAGACCCCAGGGTCGTCGTCGAGGGCTACACCCGCCAGTGCTCCGTGCTCGTCACCGCGCGAGATCTGGCCATGATGGCCGCCACGCTGGCCCATCGGGGCGTGAACCCCCTCTCCGGCGAGCGCGTGGTCAGCGAACCGGTGGTGCGTCAGGTGCTGAGCGTCATGTCCACCTGCGGAATGTACGACGCGGCCGGGGACTGGGCGACCCAGGTCGGCATTCCGGCGAAGAGCGGCGTGGCCGGGGGCCTGATCGGCGCGCTCCCCGGCCAGATCGGCATCGCCACGTTCTCGCCACGACTGGACCCCCACGGGAACAGCGTGCGCGGGGTGTCGCTGTTCGAGCGGTTCTCCTCGGACATGGGGCTGCACGTGATGGAGGTGCCAGCCGCGGCGCGCGCCACCCTGCGGTCCAACCACGTCGTCGGCAGCGGTCCGGATGCGGTCCGGGTCCTCCAACTGCAAGGGGGGATCGGGTTCGCCGGAGCCGAGAGGGTCGTCCGGGAAGCCGTGACCACCGCCCCCACAGAGACCAGGGTGGCTTTGGACCTCACGATGGTCTATGTGATCGACGACGTGGCACGGCGCATGTTGTTGGAGGTCGTGCGTCGGCTCACGCTGGACGGTCACCAGGTCTACCTCGTCGACCCGGATGCGATCATGCCCGATCCCGATCCGGGCGACGGCGGCCGAGTCACCGTCGTCAGCGAGGTGGAACAGGCCGTGGTCCCGTCGCGCGAGGCGGCCCCGCGCAGAGGCCGTCCGGAAGAGGGACGACCGCGTCGGTCACACCAACCTCCTTGACGAGAAACGTTCCTGATGGACCGTCGGGATAGCGCACCGCCATGACGCCCCGTTCGCGGCGGCGACGGGTCCACCCGGTCTCGGATCCTGGAACACGGGTTGTCGGGAGCCGACAGCCATCACCACAATCGCTCCGATGAGCGACAAGCACGGGTACGTACGCCGGTTCGCACCGGCTTCCGCCGTCACCGCCGGACTGATCGCCGTACTGGTGGGAGTCACCAGTTCCGCCGCTATCGTCTTCACCGCCGCGAAGGCGGCCGGTGCCGGGCCGAAGGAGATCACCTCCTGGATGCTGGCCCTCGGGGTCGGCATGGGAGTCACCTGCATCTGGTTGTCCCTGCGCTACCGGGCGCCGGTCGTGACCGCCTGGTCCACGCCCGGGGCGGCCCTGCTGACGACGGGACTGGACGGCGTCACCCTGCCGGAGGCCATCGGCGCGTTCCTGGTCTCCTCGGCGCTGATCGTGCTCAGCGGGCTGACGGGCTGGTTCGAGCGGGCGATGGGCAGGATTCCGGTGCCGCTGGCGGCGGGGCTGCTGGCCGGGGTTCTCGTACAGTTCGGCACCGGGCTCTTCGCGAGCATGGAGAACGACTTCGCCGTCGCGTTCTCCCTCTTCGCCGCGTACCTCGTGGGCCGTCGACTGGTGCCCCGGTACGCGATCGTGGCCGCGCTCGCCGTGGGCGCCCTGGTCGCCACCGTTCAGGGTTCCCTGCAACCGGGCCGCATCCAACTCGGTTTCGCCGAGGCGGTCTTCACCGCCCCCGACTTCTCCTGGTCAGTCGTGCTGAGCGTGGCGCTGCCCCTGTTCGTCGTCACGATGGCCTCCCAGAACCTCCCGGGCGTCGCGGTGCTCAAAGTGGACGGATACGGTCGGGTGCCGGTGTCCCCGCTGATCACCACCACGGGAGCCGTCAGCACCGTGTTGGCGCCCTTCGGCTGCTTCGGCCTCAATCTGGCCGCCATCACCGCGGCGATATGCACCAGCCGCGAGGCGCACGAGGACCCGGACCGGCGCTACCTGGCCGGCGTCTGGGCCGGCGTCTTCTACCTGTGCGTGGGCGTGCTCGGCGGCACCGTCAGCTCCCTGCTCACCCTGCTGCCCCCGGCGCTCGTCCTGGGCATCGCCGGGCTCGGCCTGCTCGGCACCATCGGGAACTCCCTGTTCTCCGCGCTGTCGGACGAGGGCTTCCGGGAGTCCGCAGCGGTGACGTTCCTGGCCACCGCGTCCGGCGTGACGCTGTGGGGAATCGGCTCGGCGTTCTGGGGCCTGCTCGCCGGAGTGCTGACCTTCGCGGTGACGCACCGGGGTCGACGCCCCGTCCGTCCCCCTGCCGCACCGTCCCCCTCCACCACTCCTTCCCGCCCGCCGCACGGCTCCGTCCGCCGCCCGTCGAGCTGAGACGGCGCGCGGAGGGCAGGAGCACCGCCCCCGAGCCGGCGGCAGGAAGAGTGCGTCCGGCCGCCGCACTCCACCTCTCCCGCCTCGCGCGTGGAAAGGAACACGCCACTTTCTCCTGCGAGGGGTGAGCGGTCGTCCTCGTCGGGAGCGAGAAGCGGAGGCAACTCCCCTACAGAACAAGGCACTTCACACGACTTCCTGCGGCGACGCACATGACGACCCAATGGGGCGATGTCTCACCATCTGGACGCCTCCCGGAGCCTCTAAACACCCTCTGACGTGCGAGTGTTCGAGAATTCCGGCGAACTCCCCAGTAGACCCCCTTGAAAAGCCTGTCGATCACATGCCAATGTCATGCGTCGATGACACGAGCCGCAGCGTAACCCCGCAACGGTGGTCGTGCAGTCGTCTCAAGTCCCCCCATCCGAAACCCGGATTGGGTCAGTGCGTGGCCCCGTCACGGGGCTGGTCGTCCGTCATTGCTCCATGGCTATTTCAGCAGAGGGAGCCCCATGCACGGCTTAGGCGCATTCACGTCAGGACTCACACACATTCCCCCGGGTAGCCGGTCGGCATCCATCGCTCGACCGATCCGTCATTGCCCGGTCGATTTCCAGAAGCTCCACCGATGTTTCCGCGGCGGACTGCTCCCCCCGTTCCGCGCCGGCAGTCAGGCCCTCGTGCCTCACTCCTCGACCGGCGCGACGTCCCTCGCCGTCGCCACCGTCGGCGCGGCACCGCCCGGGCATCGGGTCGCGAGTCCTCGGCCGTGGCGGTCGCCCCGTGCCAGCAGGAGTCCCGGGCCGGTCGAGCCCAGCCCGCTCCCCCGCCGCACCCGGAGGAGCCGCCCCACCTCGCCGCCCACCGCTGAACCGTCGCACCACGGCCTCCACCTGCGCTCTTCCCGCCGCTCGTGACGCCCCTGCCCGTACGCACGGGTCACGGAGGGGAATGACCCCCGCACGTCGCGACGCCCCGGCTCCGGTACCGCCTCCCCCGTCCACGCAGCGCTGAGCCCGCTTCCCCGTACTCCCGGACCGACGCCCGGGGTCCCCCTACCTACACGTGTCCGTCTTCCCACGTCTCCCACGTCTCCCAGGTCCACCTCGTGCACCTCCCTGCCCGCGGCAGGCAGGGGCACCGTGCCGGTGGTGCTCGGCACCACCGTGCTCGGAACGGGCCCGCCCCACCCCGCACCGAGGAGTCGACCAACCGCGTCCCGGGTACCGCCGGCAGCGCCGCCGGCCGGACCCGTCCCACCTCACCTCCGACGCGCTCCCACCCGGCGTCCGAAAACCCACCCGACCGGTGTCACCGGGTCCGCGCACGCCTTCCCGGTGCCCCCAGCCCGACAGATCACCGAGAGAAAGAGTCGAGACATGAGTCAGCCCACGCGGACCAACACGTTCTCCCTCACCCCCGAGGAGCTCAGGAAGTTCCACCAGGACGGCTACATCGGCCCGTTCGACCTCTACGACAAGGACGCGATGGAGGCGGACCTCCAGGCCCTGCGCCCCAAGCTGCTGAACACGAAGAGGGCCATCTACAGCAGCGGAAAGGCGGTCTCGGGAAACACCAACCTGGCGAACTACGACCGGCACCTCGACGTCGACTTCCTCGCGGACCACATCACCCGGCCCGAGATCGTCGACCGGGTCTCCAGCATCCTCGGCCCGGACACCCTGTGCTGGCGGAGCGAGTTCTTCCCGAAGTACCCCGGCGACGAGGGCACCGACTGGCACCAGGCCGACAACTTCTCCAACGTCGCCGGTTCCAAGCATCCGCAGATCGTCTGGCCCGAGGACGCGGACTTCGGCGGCACCATCACGGTCTGGACGGCGTTCACCGAAGCCAGCGTGGAGAACGGCTGCCTCCAGTTCATCCCCGGCTCGCACAAGACGATGAACTACGACGAGTCCAAGACCATGGACTACGACCCGGACGCCATCAACCGGACGGAGAAGAACGGTGTCCGCCGGGGATTCTTCGGCCATGACTACCGTCAGCTCCAGAAGGACCCGAACTGGAGCCCCGACGAGTCCAAGGCGGTGTCCCAGGTCATGCGCCAGGGCCAGTTCATCGTCTTCTGGTCGACGTTGATGCACGCCTCGCACCCGCACTCGGGCCTCACCGATCAGATGCGTCTCGGCTTCGCCGCCCGCTACCTGCCGACTTCGGTGAAGGTCTACCCGTACTCCACCGATCTGGAGGAGTTCGGCGGGCAGGCGAGCCTCGCCCAGTTCGGCAACGTCCTCACCACCGGTCAGGACACCCACGGCCACAACCGCTTCGTCGACCGCACGGTCACCGGCCACCCGTTCCGGACCCGCTGACCCGCCGAAAGGACTACCACGGTGTCGAACAACACGCAGAGCAGCAGGACTCCGAGCCAGGAGGAACTGGAGCAGTGGGTCCTCAGCGCCTGCCGGGACATCGGACTCGGTGCCGAGGACGCCGATTCCGACTTCTTCGGGGCGGGCGGCACCTCGCTGACGGCGATCCGACTGATCGCCAAGGCGGAGGAGGGCTTCGGTGAGGACGCCCTCGACCCGGAGGACCTCTTCGCCCGCAGCAGCGTCCGGGAGATCGCCGCCACGATACTCCGCAGCACGCGGACATGAGGCGACCGGCCGTGCAGTCTGCCGGCGACACGTGGGTACCGCTGATCCGGCCCGCCTCGGGGACCCGTCGCATCCGACTGATCTGTTTCCCGTACGCCGGCGGCGGCCCCGACCTCTTCAGAACCTGGGCGGACGGCCTGGACGACGGGGTCGAACTGCTCGCCGTCAGGCTGCCCGGCCGGGGACCGAGGCTACGGGAACCGCTCTACGAGAGTTGGGAACCGCTGGTCAGGGACACCTACCGGGCGCTGTCCGAGGCCGGCTGCCTCACCGACCCGCACGCCTTCTTCGGTCACAGCTTCGGCGCCCGGCTGGCCTACGAGACGGCCCGCCTGGCGGCCGACGCCCGTCCGGGCGCCACCCGGCGGCTGTTCGTCGCCGGCAGCCGCAGTCCCAATCGCCCCCAGCACCGGCCGTACCTGCACCGACTCCCGCACGAACGGTACGTCGAAGCCGTGCGTGCCATGGGCGGGACCCCCGCCGAGGTCCTGGACAACCGGGCCATGATGCGACTGTTCCTGCCGACCATGCGCAGCGACATGCGCCTGGCGGAACTGTGGGGCGACCGTCCCGGGAACTCCCCCTTGGACGTGCCCATCACGGCGCTGTACGGGCGGGACGACCCCGTCGACGGACGGACGGCGATGCGCGACTGGACGCTCTACACCCGCCGGGAGGCGGAGCTGCTGGAACTGCCCGCGGGCCACTTCTTCCTGGACACGCACCGCGAACTCCTACTGGAAACGATCAACGCAAGGCTGGTGAGCAGCGTATGACCACCGCGCCCGACCGGTCGGCCGCGCCGACAGCGGCACCCCTGCGGATCGAGGCCGGGCCGGCCGCCCTGGCCGCCCACCGGGCCCTCAACCAGGACACCGACACCCCCTACCCGGACCTCGGCGTCAAGGAGTTGTTCGAAGCACAGGCCGCCCGCCGCCCCCGTGCCACCGCCCTGGTCCACGAGGGCGGCAGACTCGACTACGCCGCGCTGAACGGCCTCGCCAACGACCTGGCGGAGACGATGCGGAGCGCGGGCGTCCGTCCCGGTGACACCGTCACCGTGCTGATCGGCCGCTCGGCTGAGCTGATCATCGCCCTGCTCGCGACCGTCAAGTGCGGCGGCACCTACCTCCCCGCGGACGCGGACTGGCCGGACGAACGACTGCGCGCCCTCCTGGACCGCACCGGGTCCGTCCACGTCCTCGGCCGGGCCGGCGACCTCGACGCCCTCGCCGCGCGGCTGCCCGGTCGGCGGTTCCTGCCCGTCGAACGCGACCGGTTGACCGAGCGGGAGCAAGCCCCTGCGCACCGCGGCTCGCCCGACGACATCGCGTACATCAACTTCACTTCCGGCTCCACGGGCGTCCCCAAGGGCGTTCCGATCCGCCACCGCAGCATCGTGCGTCTGGTCCACCGAGCCCGGTACTGCCGCCTGGACGAGGAGTCCGTCCTCCTGCAACTGGCCCCGGTCTCCTTCGACGCGGCCACCTTCGAGATCTGGGGCGCCCTGCTCCACGGCGCCACCCTGGTGCTGTACCCGTCGTCCTTCGTGAGCCTGGGCCGACTCCGCCGCGTCCTGACCGAGCACCGGGTGACCGTGGTCTTCCTCACCACCGCACTGTTCAACACCGTCGTCGACGAGGCGCCGGACACCCTCGCCGGCGTGCGCACGGTCCTCACCGGCGGCGAGGCGCACTCGCTCACCCACATGGCCACGGCGCTGCGGATCTACGGGCCGGATCGCGTGGTCAGCGTCTACGGACCCACCGAGTGCACCACCTTCGCGACCTACCACCCGGTCCGCGCCCTCGACCGGGACGAGTCGAGCCTCCCCATCGGCCGGCCCATCCAGAACACCCGTGCCTACGTGGTGCGGGACGGGCACCTGTGCCCGCCCGGCGATCCGGGGGAGGTGCTGCTCGCCGGCCCCGGCCTCTCCCCCGGGTACCTGGGGCTTCCGGAGGCCACCGCGCGCCACTTCGTGGATGCGGAGGTCGACGGCGTGCCGGAACGGCTCTACCGCACCGGTGACCGGGCCTTCCTCTCCGAGCGCGGGCACCTGGTGTTCCAGGGCCGCCTCGACGACCAGGTCAAGATCAACGGATTCCGTGTCGAACTCGGTGAGGTCGCCTACCACCTGGACGCGCAACCCGCCGTGCGCCGCAGCTTCGTCACCACCCGGCCGAACCGGCAGGGCGGTCGGGAGCTGGTCGCCTTCGTCGTGCCGGACACGGCCGACTGCGACCCCGAGACCCTCCGCGCCCACCTGCGCCAGCGCCTGCCCCACTACCTCGTCCCCACCGTCCTGCGGCTCCGGGCCGACCTGCCGCTGACCGCCACGGGCAAGGTGGACCGCAGTGCGCTGCTCGCCGGCCTCGACGCCCCCGCCGCCGCCGTGGAAGGAGGAGCGTCATGAGCGTCTCCCCGCCCCCGGTCGGCCGCCTCCTCACCGAGCGCGCGCTCGCCCACGACTTCCCGTTCTTCGACCACGGGCACGACGCCTTCCGGGCGCTGGTCCGCGCCCGGCTCGCGGAGCACGTCCTGCCGCACGCCGAGGCGTGGGAACGGCAGGGGCGCATCGCCGCGGAGGGCTGGAAGGCCCTCGGCGCGGCCGGCCTCCTCGAAGTCGGCCACAGCGGCGACGACTTCCTGCACAGCGCCGTCCTCCTGGAGGAACTCGGGGCCACCGGGTACGCGGGCATCAGGGCGTCCGTCGGGGTGCACGCCTACATGGCGCTCTCGTACGTCCTGTTGTTCGGCACTCCGCAACAGCGGGAAGCGTGGGTTCCGGCCGCCCACCGCGGCGAGTCGGTCACCGCACTGGCCATCAGCGAGCAGAACTCGGGATCGGACCTGCGCGACCTGCGCACCCGTGCCCGGCCGTGCGACGGGGCGGACGGCTTCGTGCTCGACGGACGCAAGAGCTACGTCGCCAACGGCACCCGGGCCGGTCTGCTCGTGGTCCTGGCCCGCACCCGGCACCCGGACGGCGCGAGCGCCGGTACGGGCGGCGGACGCGGGCTGGCCAACGCCAGCATGCTGCTCGTCGACGCCGACAGTCCCGGTGTGACCCGCCGGCCCCAGCCCATGGCCGGCTGGCGGGCCGCGGACATCGCGGAGATCGACTTCGACCACGTCGAGGTCCCCGAGACGGGGCTGCTCGGACGCCGCCACCGCGCCCTGCTCCAGCTCATGCGCGCACTCGACTTCGAGCGCCTGGTCGCGGGCCTGTTGGCGGTCGGCGGGGTGCGGTACACCCTCGAACTGCTCGACACCCATGTGTGCACGCGGCACGTCAAGGGCGTGCCGCTGGGCGCTCACCAAGCGGTGCGACATCGACTCGCGGAACTCTACGGCGAGTTCGACATGGTGCACCGGTACGCCCACCACGCGGCGTGGCTGCACGCACAGGGGCGGCTGGACACCCGCACGGCGTCGGTGCTGAAGCTGCGTTCCACGGAGCTGGCGGTGACCGCCGCACAGGTGTGCGCCCAGTACCACGGGGCGCTCGGCCAGCAGGAAGGGGCCGACGCCGCCCGTGTGCACCGTGACGCGACGGCCGGGACGATCGCCGCGGGAGCCAGCGAGCTGCTGCGCGACATGATCTTCGAGGGGAACTGACATGGCCGCACGCTCCTCCGCACCCGAGCGTTCGACGCGTCGCCGGCCCTGGGCGGCCGTCGCCCTCACCGGTGTGCTGCCGCTCGTCGTCATCGTCCTCGTCGTGGTGATCGCCGAGGGCAGTTCCGTCGACGCGTCCGGTTCGACGGCACGCGACGGAGCCACCGGCCCGCACCTCGGGGCCACGGGGCACTTCCTCCTCGCCGCGGCCGTCGTGGTGGCCGCCGCCCACCTCGGAGGCGCGCTGCTGAAGCGGCTCGGCCAACCCCGGGTCGTGGGCGAGATATGCGCCGGCCTCGCGCTGGGGCCGACCCTCCTCGGGAATCTGGCCCCCGGCACCATGGCCTGGCTGTTCCCGGAGAGCGTGCTCGGTCCCATCAACGGACTGGCCCAGATCGGTCTGGTCCTCTTCATGTTCGGCGTGGGGCAGGAGTTGGCGGGCATGCGGCTGCGCGGCGCGGCCACGCGCATGCTCATCGTCAGCCAGTCGTCGACGCTGGTGCCCTTCGCCCTGGGCGCGGCCGTCGGCGTCCCCCTGGTCGCGCACTACGCCGGACCCCACGGGGACGGCATCGTGTTCGTCCTGTTCATGGGCTGTGCGCTGAGCATCACCGCGTTCCCCGTCCTGGCCCGGCTCCTCGCCGACCTGGGCATCACCCGCACCGAGGCCGGGCGGCTGAGCCTGTTCGCGGCGGCGGTGGGTGACGGTGCGATCTGGCTGGTCCTCGCCGCGATCCTGGCCGTGACACATGGCGGGGACCCCACGGCGCTGCTGCTCAACGGGGTGATGGCGGTCGCCGTGGTCGCGTTGCTCCTCGGGCCCGTGAAGCGTCTGCTCTCCCAGTGGGCGGCGCGGAAGCGCAGTGGTGAAGTCGGCGTGCTGATGGTCGTCGTCGGGGTGACCGGCGTCGCGGCCCTCACCGCCGCCATCGGCGTGCACCAACTGATCGGAGCCCTGCTGGTCGGACTCGCCTGGCCGGTCCGCCGTGAGGGAGCCTCCGGCATCGGCCCGGGCATCGAACAGCTGATCGATACGGCCAGGACCGTCCTGCTGCCGTTCTTCTTCTTCGGATTCGGCCTCACCGTCGACCTCAGTGCGCTGGAGTGGGGCGCCCCGCTCGTCGTGGTGTTCCTGGCGCTCCTGGCGCTGGCCGTCTTCGGCAAGGTCGCGGGCCCCGGCCTCGCCGCGTGGTTGTCCGGCATGCAGCCGCGCCCCGCGATCGTCCTCGGCGTGCTGCTCAACGCACGGGGTCTGACCGAGCTCATCGTCATCCAGATCGGCTACGACGCCGGCATCATCGACTCCCGGATGCAGGCCGTCCTCACCCTCGTCGCCCTGAGCACCACCATGATGGCCAGTCCCCTCCTGCACCTGTTGAAGGCGGGCGGGGACGAGCGGCCCGGCGGCCGCGCCCAGACCTCGTCCGGGACGGCAGCACCGGGCGACGGACCGGGCCCACCGTCCCAGGAACTGACGTCCGCCGTGGAAGGACCCGTCACGGGCCCCTCGCCCGGCCCCGCCCGCACCCGGTGACCAGGCGCTGACGCCCCGGCCCGCCGGCGCACGCCCCCCGACTCCCGGCGACGGGCCGGGGGGCGTGCGCCGCCGTCCGGTGGCGTTCGGCGCCCGTTCGGCGGACAGCAGGAAGCCGGAGCAGGCCCCCCGCGATCCCCGGACCGTTCACGGACGCGGTCGTGGGGACGGGCGGGGCGCGCGTCAGTCGGCCCGGAGACCGACCGCCAGCGTCAGTTCAAGGACCCGGTGCGGCGATGCGAGATCCGGAAAGAGCTCCCGCAGTTGCGACATCCGGTACCGGACCGTCTGCGGATGGACGAACAGCGCCGCCGCCACCTCCTCCCGTCTGCCCTGGTGCAGCAGCCACGCCCGCAAGGTCTCCTCCATCCGCCGTGCCGTCGCGACGGGCAAGGCCCGCAACGGTGCGAGGGCTCGGGCCCGCAGGTCCGCGAACGCGTCCGCGTCGGCGCTCAGCACCAGCTCGGGCAGGTGGTCCTCGGTGTCGCGAACGTCCGGGGAGAGGGAGCGAGCGCGCACGGCCCGTGCGTACGAGGCGGACGCCCGGGTCCACGGGCGGGCCGGACCGACCACGGCGGTGCGGTCGGTCAGCTGGTTCAGGAGGTGTGGCCGGTCGGCATCGGGGACGAGCAGCACACCGGTGGCGTCCGGCACGTCGTCGAGGACGAGGGTGCTCGGGTCGAGCGTGCGGTAGGCGGGCCGGGCCTGGGCGGCGGGCAGCAGGACCGCGGTCAGCGACACCGGAGGCTGCCACCCCGCCCGTTGGGCGGAGGCCAGCAGCACGTCCGGGCTGGCGCCGGCGAGGAGGTCGCGGGCCAGGTGTTCCAGGTGGAGCTCGTGGGCCCGGCCACGGGCGGCCAGTTCGTCGGCGTGGCCCGCGGCGCTCGCAGCGGAGAGCTCGTCGATGTAGGCGAAGGTCAGCTCGGCGAACTTGGCGACCTCGGCCGCGGGCAGACCTGCGGGAACGGCACCCGCAGCCAGGCATCGCCAGGCCACGCGGGCACCGACGCGGTAGGCGCTGAGCAGGGCGTCCATCGAACGGCCGTCGCGCACCTCGCCGCGGCCCAGCTCGTAGGCTGCGTCACCGGCGTCGCCGCCCGTGACGTTCCCGCTCGCGAGGTCCAGGTAGTGCCCGAGGGCGGTGCGGACCGATCGACGGATGGTGCCGCCCATGCGGCCCGAGAGGGCGTTGGCGTACGGCGGAACCTCATCGATGATCGCCTGGACGACCTCGTCGGCCGTGCTCTTCAGCGCGGCCCGAAGTGCGGTGACCGTCGCCTCGTCCAGGGCCAGCTCGGTGGCCCTCCGGATAGTGTACCCCATGCTTTGTTCCCAACAAACAAATCAGCCGACCAGATTCACGTCCTACGGGTAAGACTTTACGCGCGGAGGCACATCAAGCTGGAGCCATGACGAGTGCAGCCCTCCGCAGTAGGGCGTGGAAACTGCTGGAGATGGTCACGACGCCGCTGTTGCCGTCTGACTACCTCGACCTGGTCAGCCCCCTGCGCACGGGGGCCGACCTGCGGGGGCGCATCGAGGCCGTGCACCCCGAGACGAGTGACGCCGCGACCATCGTGATCAGGCCCGGACGGGGCTGGCGCGGCCACACGGCCGGCCAGTACGTGCGGATCGGGGTCGACGTCGACGGGGTGCGCCTGTGGCGCGCGTACTCCCTCACCTCGCCGACGAACCGTCGGGACGGCCGCGTCACGATCACCGTGAAGGCGATCCCGGACGGCAAGGTCAGCAACCACCTGGTGCGCAGGGCGAAACCGGGCACGCTGGTCCAGCTCGACCAGGCGACCGGTGACTTCGTGCTGCCGGAGTCCCGGCCCGCCAAGGTGCTCTACCTGACCACGGGCAGCGGCATCACGCCGGTGATGGGCATGCTGCGCGACACCGAGTTCGACGACGCCGTCATGGTCCACTGCGCGCCACGGTCGCAGGACGTGATCTTCCGCAGCGATCTGCACGACCTGGTCGCGGAGAAGAAGCTCCGGCTCACCGAGGTGCACACCGACACGGACGGCGTGCTCGACATCACCCGTCTCGACGCCCTCGTGCCCGACTGGGCCGAGCGCGAGACCTGGGCCTGCGGACCCGCGGGCCTGCTCGACGCCGCCGAGGAGCACTGGGCCCGGCACGGCCTCTCCGAGCGCCTGCACACCGAACGCTTCCGCCCCACCGTCACCGTCGTCGGTGACGGCGGCGAGGTCACGTTCAGCACCACCGGCAAGAGCGTCGACGCGGACGGCGCCACGCCGTTGCTGGACGTCGGCGAGGAGGCCGGCGTGCTCATGCCCTCCGGGTGCCGCATGGGCATCTGCTTCGGCTGCGTCACGCCGCTCAAGGCGGGCGCCGTCCGCGACCTGCGCACCGGCGAGATCACCGAGTCCGCGCCGGGCGTCCTCATCCAGACCTGCGTGTCCGCCGCGGCGGGCCCCTGCGACATCGAACGGTAGGAGCACCGTGACCGCCATCGACCCCACCGCCCACCTGACCGCGGAGCAGATCGAGGAGCTCGGCCGCGAGCTGGACGCGATCCGCGACGAGGTGCTCGCCAGTCGCGGCGAGAAGGACGCCGCCTACATCCGCAAGGTCATCTCGGTGCAGCGCAGGCTAGAGCTGGCCAGCCGGGGCGTGCTGCTGTTCTCCCTCTTCCCGCCCGCGTGGGTGATCGGCACCGTCGGTCTGTCCGTGGCGAAGATCATGGACAACATGGAGATCGGCCACAACGTCCTGCACGGCCAGTGGGACTGGATGCGGGACCCGAAGATCCACTCCACCACCTGGGAGTGGGACCACGTCTCGCCGGCCGACCAGTGGAAGCACTCGCACAACGAACTGCACCACACGTACACCAACGTGATCGGCAAGGACAACGACCTCGGCTACGGCATCATGCGCGTCGACGAGGACCAGCGGTGGCACCCGTTCCACCTGGGCCAGCCGCTGTGGAACTTCATCAACGCCTGCTTCTTCGAGTACGGCATCGCCGCGTACGACCTGGAGCTCGGCAAGAACCTGCACAAGCGTCGCCGCAAGGACCCGGAGTTCCGCGCGCGGGCCAAGGCCGTGGGCCGCAAGATCCGCAAGCAGGTGCTCAAGGACTACGTGATCCACCCGCTGCTGTCGGGCCCGTCGTTCCTCTCCACGCTCGCCGCCACCTTCACCGCGAACCTGGTCCGCAACCTCTGGTCCCACTCGGTGATCATGTGCGGGCACTTCCCCAAGGGCGTGCAGGTCTTCGAGCGCCGGTCGATCAAGGGCGAGACGCGCGGCCAGTGGTACCTGCGCCAGATGATGGGCTCGGCGAACATCAGCGGCAGCAGGACCATGCACTTCATGACCGGCAACCTGTCGCACCAGATCGAGCACCACCTCTTCCCCGACCTGCCGAGCAACCGGTACGCCGAGGTCGCCGTGAAGGTGCGCGCGCTGTTCGAGAAGTACGAGCTGGAGTACGTCACCGGGCCGCTGCCCAAGCAGGTGTTCTCCGCGTGGTGCAAGGTCTTCCGGCTCTCCCTGCCCAACAAGAAGCCCAAGGCCAAGACGCCGGACCGCGAGCTCCTCGCGGCCTGATCCCGGTACGGGTGCGGACCTGTCGGCCGCGGCGGCGGCACCGGACCGTGGGCGGCGTGGACGCGGTGGGTCGGGTGACCGCACCGCCGCCCCCGCGGTCCACGAGCGCGCCCGGCCGACGTCGTCCCCCCGCGGTCAACCCGGTTTGACCGCCAGCGTCGCGAAGTAGCCCGACATGTACGAGGCGGATGCGTCGGAGTGGTGCGGCGCTTCCGCGAAGCCGGTGAGGACGAACCCCGCGGCGAGTTGCCCGCCGATCTGGGCGGTGAGGGTGTGGCCGTACTCAAGAGCGGCATCCGCACCGAACTTCGTGGCGCGCTCCTCGGCGGAGTAGTGCGTGACATCGCTGTAGGGCAGCTTGTGCACGACGATCAACTCGTCGCGCTCGTCGAGCGCGTCCTGGTCGAACAAGTACGCATCGGGGTTGAGGAAGCCCGCGAGCAGGGTCCCGCCCGGTCGCAGGACGCGGAAGCACTCACTCCACACCGGCGCCAGGTCCGGTACGAACAGGTTGGAGACCGGATGGAACACGAGGTCGAACGTCGCGTCCTCGAAGGCGGCGAGGTCGCGCATGTCGCCCAGGACGGTGCGCAGTTCGAGCCCGTCGCGCGCCGCCACCAACTGATCCTGGTCGAGCTGACGGGGTGAGTTGTCGAAAACGGTGACCCGCGCCCCCGCGGCGGCGAGGATCGGAGCCTGTTGGCCACCGCCGGAGGCCAAGCACAACACGTCCTTGCCGGTCAGATCCGCCGGCAGCCAGGAGCGGTCGACCGGCTCATGCCCGATGAGAACGATGGACCAGTCGCCGGCGCGGGCGCGCTCGATGACCTCAGCGCTCACCGGCCTCGTCCACTCGCTACCCTCTTCGACGTACTTGTCCCAGGCTGCCCGATTGTGGGCAGCGGGGTCGGCCACCACGTCCTGCACGTGCAACTCCCTGCTTCAGCCGGGCGTACACCCGCGGTACTGACAGTTCGACGTTGCCAGCCAACACGATCACGGAGCGCGGCTCAACAGGATTTGCCGGACCTCCGCACCTCGACGGATCCCTCCGTTCGCCACACGGACCCCGCCGAGAGCCGGGAAGCCGGGCGAGGACTCGCCGATCCGATTCATCGACCGGCTACCCGGCCTGGGCCGCCCGACGAGCCAACTACAGCCCGTCGCTTCGCTGTTGTGGCCATCGGTCCGATCGAGTAGGGTCACCCGACGTGAACACCGGACCGGCGCTACGCCACGCACGGATTGGCCACCCGGTGGGGGGCTGATCGCACGGCGGGTGCAGAGAACGCACCCCCTCAGTTCGGCACGCGGACCTCCCGGCACTCGCGCACCGCGAGTCCGTTTTCCGTGTCGAACCATCACGAGGTCAATCGAATGACAGCCACGTTCAACCACACCATCATCGCTGCCAGGGACCGCACCGAGTCGGCTCGTTTCTTCCGGGAGCTGTTGGAACTCTCCGAAGCTCCGTCCTGGGGACCGTTCACCAACGTCCAGCTCACCGACGGCGTGCTGCTGCAGTTCGCCGAGCCGCCGATGGAGATCCAGATGCAGCACTACGCGTTCTTGGTCGACGACGAGCTGTTCGACCGCGCGTACCGGCGGCTGTGCGATCGCGGCATCGAGCACTGGGCCGACCCGCAGATGCGCCGTCCAGGCGAGATCAACAACGAGCACGGCGGTCGAGGCGTGTACGTCAAGGACCCCGCCGGTCACGCGATCGAGCTGATCACCCGCCCGTATCTGTAGCGGAGGGAGGACCTGGTCGGGCGCCCGCAGCAGCGCGCCCGACCGGGCGGCCGACTGGCCGCGCCCCGCGTTTCCCGGGGCGTCCAGCGCCCGGTTCATCGCCTCGCACACGATCGCCGTCCGGACCTCGGCCGGCGTCACCAGGGGCTCTTCCCCCTCGACCACGGCACGGTGGAGTCGAGGACACCCGTCGCGCGGCCGGCTCCCGCGGATGCGGGGTAGTCCCGTGTCTACCATCGGAGGGAATCACCGGATGCGCACAGACACGCCTGCGCACATCCGGGTCGGGGCCCGGCCACATTGGCGCCATGACCGCGCACTCGATGAGGGACCTGCTGCTGCGTGCGCAACGCGACGCGGCCTTCGCTGAACTGGCACGTACCGACCCGGACAGCGCCGCTGCCGACTACGACCTGAGCACCGGGGAGCTGGAGAGCCTGAGGCGCCTCGACTGGGACCTCTACCGGTATCTGGTCCCCGCGCTCGCTGGCGGAGATCTGTCCATGACGCTCCCGCCCACCACGCTCACCGAGCCCATGCACCTGACCTACCACTCGTTCTCGGAGCTGGTCCGCGGCCCGAAGGGCCCCGAAGCGGAGGCGAAGCGACGGGACCTGGTGGCGGAGATCCCGACACTGAGCGGCTCGGCCCGCCGCGCCAAGCTCGAAGAACTGATGGAGTACGTGTGAACGCCCAGGAGAAGACCGTGCGTCGGCCGGTCGACATCTACATCGTCGGCCTCGGCATCCGCAACGTCCAGCAGATCACCCGCGAGGCCGAGCAAGCGGTGCGCCTGAGCAAGAAGGTCTTCACCGTGGACGCCGGTTTCGGCATCGACGAGTTCCTGAGGACCTTGTGTCCGGACGTGCGCAGCATGTTGGACCACTACGAGGAGGGCGGCGACCGGCTGCGCACCTATCGGGCGATGGCGGCGGAGGTCGTGGACGCCGCGGTGGACGACGCTCCGGTCTGCTTCGCCACCTACGGGCACCCGAAGATCTACGTGTATCCCAGTCAACTGATCGAGCAGGCGGCGTCACTGCTCGGTCTGACGGTCAGGATCCTGCCGGGCATCTCGGCCCTGGACACGATCATCACCGACCTGAGCCTCGACCCGGGTCCGCACGGCCTCCAAATGTACGAGGCGACCGACCTCCTGGCGCGCGAGCGGCCCCTGCAGCCGGAGGTGCCCTGTCTGCTGTGGCAGGTGTCAGCCGTCGAGACGGCCATGTACACCACGAAGCGGGGCAATGCCGAGCGGTACCGGCGGCTCCAGGACTACCTGCTTCGGACGTATCCGACGGACCACGAGGTCACCATGGTCCTCAGCTCCACCTACGCGCTGTTGGAACCCTTGAAGGAGACCTTCCCCCTGGGGGAGCTGGCTCGGTTGCTGGCTCGTGGCCTCCAGGTCGGGACCCTCTACATTCCGCCGTTGAAGGAACGACCGATCAGCAACCCCGACATCCTCAACGACGCCTTCAACGCCGACCACCTGGAGCGCATCACCGCCGCGTCCTGAGACGAACGGACTGCCGTGACGGCGAGCGCGCGGCCACCCGGACACCTTGCTCGGCCTTGCAGCGCTCGCCCGGTGGCCCCCTCAGCACGCCCACGACCCCGTCGTTGCCGGCGCCCGCTCCCCCGATGGACCGATGGCGGTCGGTCTGGGGCGTGCCGTTGACGCACCCCTCGGCCTCGCCGTCCTGCCCCCGAAAGGCGCTGCCGGACTCCGGTTCCCCAACCGGTCCCCAAGAACAACGAAAAGGCGGTACCGGATTCCTCCGATACCGCCTACGACCTGCGAAAAGGCAAGTCGGGACGACAGGATTTGAACCTGCGACCCCTTGACCCCCAGTCAAGTGCGCTACCAAGCTGCGCCACGTCCCGATGCCCGCCCTGACCTGGGGTTTCCCCGGCCGAACGTGCAAGGAAACCATACCGCACTCCGTGCCCTGGTCGCGCACGTCGCGCCCGGTTGACCCCAAGTCCACTTGAGGTTGCACAGTGGACGCATGACCAAGGCGACCGACGCCAGCTGGCGTGAGAGGCCCGGGGAACGGGCGGGGAAGCAGCTCGGGGTGCAGGGGGGAACGCACGGGTACGGGGATCTGGAGCGGCTCATGGGGCTGCTGGCCGGGGACGAGAAGCACGACACTGCGGCGACTTCCACCCTGGACGTGCTCTGGGTGCTGTACGACCGGGTCCTCCGGGTGGACCCGGCCACGATCGGAGCGCCGGGCCGGGACCGGTTCCTGCTGTCCAAGGGGCACGGGCCGATGGCGTACTACGCGGTGCTGGCGGCGAAGGGGTTCGTGCCCGAGGAGTGGTTGCCCGGTTTCGGGGAGTACGCGTCCCCGCTGGGGCACCACCCGGATCGGACGCTGGTGCCGGGGGTGGAGATCGGCAGCGGCTCCCTGGGGCACGGGTTGCCGCTGGCCGTGGGCACCGCGCTGGGGCTGCGCGCCCAAGGGCTGGCCGACCCCGCGGTGTGGGTGCTGATCGGGGACGGGGAGCTGGACGAGGGGAGCAACCACGAGGCCATCGCCTTCGCCGGGCCCGCCGCCCTGGACCGGCTCCACACCGTGGTGATCGACAACGCCTCGGCGAGCCGGTCCCGCCCCGGGGGGATCGCCGCCCGGTTCGAGGCGGGCGGCTGGTCCACCGTCACCGTCGACGGACGCGACCACACCGCCCTGTACGCGGCCTTCACCGCCCCGCACCCGGGACGCCCGCACGCGGTCGTCGCCCGGGTCGACGTCTGAACACGGAGAGGCTGATCGATGGAGACGATGCGTGACCGTTTCGCACCCGTGCTGACCGAGCTGCTGGACGAGGACCCCCGGGTGGCCGTGGTGCTCGCCGTGATCGGCTCGGACGGCTTCGCGGAGGCCGCACGCCGGCACCCGGAGCGGGTGATCGACGTGGGCATCCGCGAGCAGTTGCTCGTGGGAGCGGGCGCGGGGCTGGCACTCACCGGACTGCGGCCGGTGGTACACACCTTCGCGAGTTTCCTGGTGGAGCGGCCGTTCGAGCAGATCAAGCTGGACTTCGGCCACCAGGGGGTGGGCGGGGTGCTGGTGAGCGCGGCGGCCTCCTTCGACTGGCCGTCGGGCGGCTTCACCCACATGTCGCCGGGCGACGTGGCACTGCTGGACACGCTGGACGGCTGGACGGTCCACGTCCCCGGGCACCCCGACGAGGCAGAGACCCTGCTGCGGCACGCCGTCGCCGCCGGCGACGACAAGGTGTACGTGCGCCTGTCCGTGCAGTCCAACCCGCGGGCGTGGGACGTCGACGGGGAGCGGTTCCTCACCGTGCGCGACGGCGGGCGGGGGGTCGTGGTGGCGGTGGGACCGACCCTCGGCAACGTGCTGACCGCCACCGAGGGCCTGGACGTCACCGTCCTGTACGCGACGACGGTGCGCCCCTTCGGCGCGACGGCGCTGCACCGGGCGGCGCTGGCCGCCGCGGGACCGCACGGCACGCCGGACGTCGTCCTGGTCGAGCCGTACCTCGCCGGTACGTCCACGGCCGCCGCCAACGACGCACTGGCCGACGTACCCCACCGGGTGCTCGGGCTCGGCGTGGGCCGCCGGGAGCTGCGCCGCTACGGAACGGTCGAGGAGCACGTGGCCGCGCACGGGCTGGACCCCCGCTCGCTGCGCGAGCGGATCACCGGCTTCCTGGGCGACGGTCGGTGACCCGAGTCGGGTGTTCGGCACCTGCGCAGCGCGCCGCGGACTGACCGGGCGGCTCCGCCCGGTCAGTCCGCGTTCGCCACCCGCTGAGGCAGGGGTGGCGGGGCGACCTCACGGTCCGAGCGTCAGCACCGCCTTCCCGCGTAGCCGGCGCGCCAGGAGGTCGTCGATCACCGACCCCACCTCGTGCCACGAGGTGACGCTGCCGACTCCCGGGTCCAGTTGCCCCGCGGCGACCAGGCCGACCAGGTGGGAGAGGTCGGCCGCGAAGCCGTCACCGGGCTGGAAGCCGATGAGCCTCAACTGTCCCTTGACCAGTTGGTAGGGCGCGAGGGGCGTGTCCTGCCAGGAGGTGGCGCCGATGGACACCACCGTGCCGCCCTGGGCCATGTGCCCCAGGATCTCGGCCAGTTGCGGTCCGCCCACGTTGTCCAGCACCACGTCGAGCGGTGCGTCGAGTTCCTTCGGGCCGACGAGGACGTGGTGCGCCCCCAGTTCGACGAGGCCGGCTCCCCGCGCGGGGTTGCCCACCAGGGCGTAGACCTCGGCACCGAGCCGGCGCGCCAGTTGCACGGCGAAGTGCCCGACGCCGCCGGACGCCCCGGTGATCGCCACCCGCTGCCCGGGCACCACACCCGCTTGGCGCAGGGAGCGCAGCGCGGTCAACCCCGCGACGGGCACGGCCGCGGCCTGCGCGAAGGACACCCCGGACGGGAGGACCGCCAGGTCGTCCACGCGGGCCGTGCGGAGTTCGGCCCATCCTCCCGACCGCCCCCAGGTGACGACCCGGGCGCCGGGGGCGGGGCCTCCGCCCGAAGGGGCGGCCCGCTCGACCACGCCTGCCGCGTCCCAGCCGGGGACGGCTTCCGGCGCCGTGTTCAGGTCCGTGGGGATCTCCCCGTAGTTGAGGGAGGTCGCGTGGACTCTCACCAGGACTTCGCCCGGCCCCGGGACCGGGTCCGGGACGGTGGTCAGCCGCAGCCTTCCGGGTGCCTCTCGGTCGACGACCAGCGCGCGCATCGAGCTCAGCCTCCTCATCGGTCGGACACCGTGACCGCGCCGGGACCACCGACGTCGTGGACGTCGCCCGCACGGACCTCGGCACCCGGTGCAACGAAACGGATGCGGGCCGACGCGTCGAGGTCACGTCGCGCCCGCCCTCCCCTACGCTGATCAACCCTACGTCCCCTGGGCGCAGTTGACGGATGGTTGGTCGAGCGGGCGCTCCCGTGGGGCCCGGCCGGCGCCGCCCTAGCCCTCTGCCGGCCCCCGACGGCCGGCACCGCCTCCGGGGTGGACCGCCGGGGGCTGTTCGGGCAGGCTGCCGTGGCCGCCGGCGATCACCGGTGCGGGCCGCGGATCGGCGCGGACCAGCCCCCGGATCGCCGGGACGAGCAACAGGGTCGCGGGGACGGCCACGGCCATGGCCGCGCCGAAGAGCAGGACGCCGTCCCCGCCCGCGGCGGTGGCGGTGGCGGCGGGGCCGGCGAGGGCCTGGCCGACCGGCATCATGGCGAGGGAGCCCGCCACGTCGTAGGCGTGGATGCGGTTGAGCACGTCGGGCGGGACCTGTGTCTGCACGCTGGTGGCCCACATCACGGCCCAGAACGAACCGCCGGCACCGGCGACGGCGGCGCCCAGGCACATGGCCCACACCGGCAGGTTGGCGCCGACGGTCGCCGGATGGGCGGCGAACCCGAAGAGGGCGATCGACCCGGCGCGCAGCATGCGGCGGGGACGCAGACGCAGGGCGATCAGTCCGCCGATGACCGTGCCGGCGCCGAGCGCCGAGTTGACCAGGCCGTAGGCGCGGGGGTCGTGGTCCTGGATGACCTCGGTGGCCACCAGGGGGATGGCGGGACCGGCGACGGCGACGGAGTAGGCGCACCAGATGGCGATCACGCCCCAGAGCCAGGTGCGGGCCCGGAACTCCCGCCAGCCCTCGACCAGGTCGGCGCGGAAGCCGTGGGGGTGGCCTCGGTCGTCCGGGGCGGGCGCGGGGAGGCGCATCAGCACCAGGCACAGGGCGCTCACCCCGTAGGTCGCGGCGTGGGCCGCGAAGACCCCGCCGGCCGAGGAGACGGCGACCAGCAGCCCGGCCAGGGCGGGGCCGGCGAGGTGGGCGGTGGACTCGGCGACGCGGATCGCGCCGTTGGCGGCCTGCACGTCGGCGGCGAGCCGGGGCACCGTGCTGGCGACGCCGGGCTGGAAGATCGCCGCGGCGGCGCCGTTGACCGCGCCGATGACGCAGATCTGCCACAGGACGACGTGCCCGGAGAAGAAGAGGCCGGCGGTGAGGGCCTGGGTGCCCAGGCGCAGCACGTCGGAGCCGATCATCAGCAGTCGGGGGCTGAAGCGGTCCGCGAAGACCCCGCCGAAGATGACCAGGCCGGCGAAGCAGGCCACGGAGGCCGCCATCGCCAGGCCCACCGCCCCCGCTCCGTAGCCGTGTTGGAGGAGACCGGCGGCGAGGGCGACGGGCAGCATGGTGTCGCCGAGCTTGGCGACCGCGCGGGCGGTGAAGAAGAGGTTGAAGTTCCAGGACCAGAGGCGGGGGCGCGACTCGCCGCCCCGGTGGGGGCCGCCTCCGGCTCCGGGGCGAGGGCGCCGGGTGGGCACGGGCGCGCCCGGCCCGGTGGCGTCCTGCGCGGCGGGTCGGTCACCACCGGCGGGCGTTTTGTCCCCGGCCGTCCGGTGCAGCCGTCCGGGCGCGGGACGGCGGAGCGCCGGGCCGTCCGCCCGTCTTCGGCGGGCGGACGGTTTCCCTCGTCGTCCTCCGCCCGTGGAGAAACTCCATGCGTCGGACCCGATCGATATCGCTGGCATCGCCGTCCGTGCCCTCCCCAGTACCCCCGGGTCCGCGGTCCCTTGTCCCCTGGGGTCCCCCGACCCCTGTGCGGATGATGCCAGGTGACCGCGGTCCGCCGAAAGCGGTTTCACCGTGCGGGCGGGGCCCCCAGTCGGGGGTGGGCCTCCACCAGGCGGGTCGGGGCCGCCTGGCGCCAGGAGTCGGCGAGGATGTCGGCCAGTTCCGTCTCGTCCTCCAGGGCGGCCAGGCGCACCCGGACCCAGGCGAACGCCTCTTCGTGGCCGGCGATCCAGAACTTCTCCGGCTCGGCCAGCACCAGTTCGTCGCGCTCCTCCTTGGGGCAGCGGACCGCGATGGAGGTCTCCTGCTCCGGCAGGGTGGCGAACATCTTGCCCGCGACCCGGAACGTGGGCATCTCCCAGGCGGTCTTCTCCGTGGTGTCCGGGAAGGACAGCGCGATCCGGCGTACGTCGTCAGCGTCTGGCATGGCACGAACCGTAGTCAACGCTACTGACAACCGCTCTCCGCCCGTCCCTCACCGGGACCGCGCGGACCTCGCGCCGCTCTCCGGACCGTCGACGCGCTTGTAGAAGAGCGTGGTGGCGCGGAGGGTGCCGTGCGGGTCGGCGGCGTAGTCCGGGATCGTCCCGGCCGCCTCCCAACCCGCGGTCCGGTACAGGCGCTCGGCGGGGCTGTCGGTCTCGGTGTCGAGGCACAGCAGCCGGACGCCCGCTTCGGCGGCCCCTCGTTCGGCTGCGGCGAGCAGCGCGCGGGCCAGTCCCCGGCCGCGCGCCCTGCGGTGCACCATCAGCTTCACGAGTTCGGCGCGGTGCACGCCGTTGGGCGTCTCGGTGAACCGCACGCCCACCGTGCCGGTCGGCCTCGCCGCGTCGAGGGTCACCCAGACCGCGTGCAGCCCGGCGTCGACGGCGGGGGCGGCCCCGCGCCACCAGGCGGCCGCGGCCGCGGGTTCCAGGGAGGCCAGGAATCCGAGGGAGGCCCCCGCGCGCACGGTGTCGACGAGGAGGTCGGCCAACGGGTCGACCAGTTCCAGCAGTTCGGCCCCGGTGCGCAGTCGGGTCACCTCGTCGGCCGGTCCGGGGCCGGCCCGGTCCGGACCCGCCGCCGGGGTCGTGCGGTCGCTGCTCACGGTGTCTCCTCCAGTGCTCGGTGGGGGTGCCCGTCGCCGGGGCGGCGGGACGTGCGGGGCGGGCGCTACCGGACGGCGGGCGCGGTCCCGCGGGCCGCGGCGGCGCCGTCCAGCGCGCTCAGCACGGGACGGATCAGCGGGTGCTCCTCGGCGCCGCAGCGCACCGCGGCGAACACCCGCCGGGTGGGGGCTCCGTCGAGGGGGCGGACCACCACGCCGCCGAGGTCCATGTCGCGTAGGGCGGCCCGGGGCACCAGCGCCACTCCGGCGCCCGCCGAGGCCAGGGCGACCACCGCCCGGAAGTCGTCCGACTGGTGTTCGAGACGGGGGCGGAATCCGGCGTGTTCGCAGGCCAGGACCACCACGTCATGGCAGGGGTTGCCGGGGTAGGGTCCGATCCAGGTGTCGTGGGAGAGTTCCGAAAGCGCTCTCAGCGACCGGAGTCCGGCGAGTGCGTGCCCGAGCGGGAGCACCGCGTCGAACGGTTCGGCATACAGCGGTACCCGGGTCAGTCGGGGGTCGTCCGCGCCGGGCGCGCCCCGGTACTCGACGGCGACCGCGATGTCCACGCGCCGGTCCAGGACCATGGGGAGGCTCGCGTCCCCCTCGGCGTCCTGCACCCGGACCCGGATGCCCGGTGCGTCCGCGGCGAGCCGGGCGAGCGCGGGGGCCACGACCAGCCCGATGCCGGTGGCGAAGGCCGCGACGGTGACCGTGCCGGCGGCTCCCGAGTGGTAGGCGGCGAGTTCCGCGTCGGCACGTTCGAGTTGGGCCAGCACCGCATGCGTGTGGCGGAGCAGGATCTCCCCCGCCGGGGTGAGCCGCACGCCCCGCGCCCCGCGCTCGACGAGGCGGTGACCGGTCTCCTGCTCCAGCGCGGTGAGCTGCTGGGAGACCGCGGACGGGGTGAGGTACAGGGCGGCGGCGGCAGCCGTGACCGTACGGTGGTCGGCCACCGCACGGAGGATGTGCAGCCGTCGTGCCTCGATCATGCGCGTGCCCCGGTCGTCTTGCCTGCTCGGTCAGGTGTCCGATTCTCGCAGGTGTCGCGGCCGGCTCCGGAGCCGCTTGACCTTGACACGGTGACAAGGTCTTCACTGTGGCCGCAGGAGGTGGTCCCGATGGCCATGGAGACGGACCCGAGGACGCCCCGTCCGGGGTTGGAGCACGACAGCGCGTCGGTGCGGCTGCGGGCGGCGCTGGCGATCGGCACCGACCCGGATCCGGCGCAGGTCGGTCCGCTGGTCGAGCGGTGCGCGCAGGAACCCGACTTCTCCGTGCGCGAAATGCTGACGTGGGCGCTCACCCGCCACCCGGCCTCGGTGACGGTCCCGCTGCTGGTCGACGAGGTCCGCACGGGGGGCGCGCAGGCGCGGAGCCAGGCCCTGCACACCCTGTCCAAGATCGGCGATCGGCGGGCCTGGCCGGTGATCACACCGGCGTTGTGGTCGGACCCCGACGAGGAGGTGGCCCGCAGCGCCTGGCGGGCCGCGGTCGCCCTGGTGCCCGAAGGTGAGGAGGGCGCCCTGGCCGTAGGGTTGGCCACGCAGTTCGGTCGCGGGGAACGCGAGACGCAGCTCAGCCTCAGCAGGGCGCTGATCGCGCTCGGGGAGGCGACGGTTCCGGTCCTGGCGGACGCGAGGACGGCCGCCGACCCCCGGGTGCGCGCGCACGCGCTCGCCACGGAACGGCTGCGGCGCGACCCGGACGCCGGATTCGACTTCTCCGTCGAGGAGGCGAAGCGCGTGGTGGCCCTCGGCGGGGCCGGTGAGGAGGAGTGACGGACCGTGTTGATCGGTGAGGTCGCACGCCGTTCCGGGGTCAGCGCCCGCATGCTGCGGCACTACGAGTCGCTCGGCCTGCTGGGAACGACGCGGCGCACCGGCTCCGGCTACCGCGCGTACTCCGACGAGGACATCCGGCGGATCTTCCACATCGAGAGCCTGCGGTCCCTGGGGCTGTCGCTGCGCGACGTCGCCCGGGCCCTCGACGACCCGGGCTTCACACCCGCGGCGCTCGTCGCGGACCTGGTCCGCCGCACCCGGGAGCGCCTCGCGGCGGAGACGGAGTTGCTCACCCGGCTGGGCCGGATCGCCGCGGCGGAACCCGCCGGTTGGGAGGACGTCCTCCGTACCGTCGCGCTCCTCCAGGCACTGGGGTCGCCGAGTGCGCCGGACCGGCAGCGCGCGGCGCTGTCCACGGTCGGCGACCGGCCGGTGCCGGTGGCGGCGCTGGTCGAGGCCGTGCTGGCGGAGCCGGACCCGAACGTCGCCGGTGCCCTGCGATGGGCGCTGGCACGATCGGGCGCGGACGGGCTGGCGCTCCTCGCGGAGGGCCTCGGCTCCCCCGCGGCCGAGGTGCGCGAGCGTGCCGTGCGGACCGTCGCCGAGCTCCCCCGGGACGAGGCGACCGCACTGCTGCGAACCGCCCTCGACCACGCCGACCCGGTGGTGCGCGGCCAGGCCGCCCTGGCGCTCGGCGCACGCGGGCTCACCGAGGCGGTCCCCACGCTCATCGAAATGATCGTCGAGGAGGGCGGGGCGGGCAACGACGCCGACGCGGCCGATGCGCTCGGCGCGCTCGCGGGCGACTCCGCGGCGGCCGACCGGATCGCCGGCGCACTCGTCGCCCACCTCGCCGACGACGCCCTCGGACCGTCGACACGCCGACGGCTGGCACAGGCCCTCGCCGACGTGCCGGGACCGCTGGCCGCCCGCGCCCTCACCGAGCTGTCGCACGACGAGGACCGGGCCGTCGCGCTGACCGCCGCCTACGGGCTCGTGCTGCGCACCCGGCGGTAGGGCGCGCGTCAGCGCGCCGCCCGCTCGGCCGCGAGGTCCGCCCGAGCCGCCACGAAGGCGTCGACGGCCCGGTCCACGTCGGCGGTGGAGTGGGCGGCGGAGAGCTGGACCCGGATGCGGGCCGCGCCCCGGGGCACGACCGGGAACGAGAAGCCGATCACGTACACGCCCCGGTCGAGCAGCAGCTCCGCCATCCGGGCGGCCTCGGCCGCATCGCCGATCATCACCGGGACGATCGGGTGGTCACCGGCCAGGATGTCGAAGCCCTCGGCCGCCATCCGGGTACGGAACCGGGCGGTGTTCTCCACCAGCTGCCGGCGCAGGCCGTCCGCGGACTCCAGCAGGTCCAGGACGGTCAGCGAGGCCGCGGCGATCACCGGGGCGAGGGTGTTCGAGAAGAGGTACGGCCGGGACCGCTGGCGCAGCAGGGCGACGATCTCGGCCCGGGCCGCGACGTAGCCGCCGGAGGCGCCGCCGAGGGCCTTGCCGAGGGTGCCGGTGACGATGTCGACGCGGTCCTCGACGCCGTGCAGGGCGGGGGTGCCCCGGCCGCCGGGGCCGGTGAAGCCGACCGCGTGGGAGTCGTCGACCATGACCATGGCGTCGTAGCGGTCGGCGAGGTCGCAGATCTCGGCCAGCGGGGCCACGTAGCCGTCCATGGAGAACACGCCGTCGGTCACGATCAGGCGGCGGCGCGCCCCGGACGCCGCCTTGAGCTGCTGCTCCAGGTCGGCGAGGTCGCGGTTGGCGTAGCGGAGTCGGCGGGCCTTGGAGAGCCGGATGCCGTCGATGATGGAGGCGTGGTTGAGGGCGTCGGAGATGACCGCGTCCTCCTCGCCGAGGAGGGTCTCGAAGACGCCGCCGTTGGCGTCGAAGCAGGAGGAGTAGAGGATCGTGTCCTCCTGCCCGAGGAAGGCGGAGAGCCTGGCCTCCAACTCCTTGTGGACCTCCTGGGTGCCGCAGATGAACCGCACCGACGCGAGCCCGTAGCCCCAGCGGTCCAGGGCGCCGTGCGCGGCGGCGACCACCTCGGGGTGGTCGGCCAGCCCCAGGTAGTTGTTGGCGCAGAAGTTCAGGACCTCGCCGCGGGCGGGGGACCCGTCGGGGCCGGTGGTGACGCCCACCGTCGCGGACTGCGGGGTGGCCAGCACGCGTTCGGGCTTGTGCAGCCCGGCGGCCCGGATCTCGTCGAGGGTGGCACGCAGGTCGTCACGCACGGAGTCGAACATCGTCGGGTCCAGTCTTCGTAGGGGCGGCGGAGGGGGTGGGTCAGGCGGTCCAGTCGAGGATGACCTTGCCGCCGCGTCCGCTGGCGGCGTCCGCGAAGGCGGCTTCGTGCTCGCGGTAGTCGTAGCGGCCGGTGATGACCGGGGCGAGGTCGAGGCCGCCCTCCAGCAGCACGGACATCGCGTACCAGGTCTCGAACATCTCCCGCCCGTAGATGCCCTTGAGCGTGATCATGGAGGTGACGATCCGGGCCCAGTCGACGGGGAACTCCTCGGTCGGCAGGCCGAGGACGGCGATCCGGCCGCCGTGGGTCATGTTGGCGATCATGTCGCGCAGGGCCTCGGGACGACCGGACATCTCCAGGCCGACGTCGAACCCCTCGCGCAGGCCCAGTGCCCGCTGTCCGTCGGCGACGGTGGCGGTGGAGACGTCGAGGGCGAGGCTGACGCCGATCTTGCGGGCGAGGTCCAGGCGCTCGGGGCTGACGTCGGTGACCACCACGTTGCGGGCGCCGGCGTGCCGGGCGACGGCCGCGGCCATCAGTCCGATCGGCCCCGCACCGGTGATCAGCACGTCCTCGCCGACCAGCGGGAACGTCAGCGCGGTGTGCACGGCGTTGCCGAACGGGTCGAAGACGGCGGCGACGTCGAGGTCCACCGGGGCCCGGTGCACCCACACGTTGGTGGCGGGCAGCGCGACGTACTCGGCGAACGCCCCGTCGCGGCCCACGCCCAGGCCGACCGTGGCACGGCACAGGTGGCGGCGGCCGGCCAGGCAGTTGCGGCAGGTCCCGCAGACCAGGTGTCCCTCGCCGCTGACCCGGTCCCCCACCGCGACGTCCCGCACGTCCCGGCCGATCTCGACGACCTCGCCGACGAACTCGTGCCCGACGACCAGCGGGGTCCGGATCGTCCTGCGCGCCCAGCCGTCCCAGGCCCGGATGTGCAGGTCGGTGCCGCAGATGCCGGTGCGCTGGACCTTGATGAGGACGTCGGCGGGGCCGATCCGGGGATCGGGCACGTCCATGAGCCGCAGTCCCGGTTCCGCTCGGTCCTTGACCAGTGCCTTCATCGCCACGGCTCCCTGTCGTCGTCGCACACCAAGGCACGGCGGAGCAGGGCTCCGCCGTCCGTGGAGGGGTGGTTGACCGGCGGGCGGACGCTGGGGCCCGCATGCCGACGGGACGAATCTGCCGTACGGCGGGGTCCGGGTCCATCGAGGATTTCTTAACCGGAGCCGCAGGTTTGCTACAGGTGGCGGGCGGTCACAGGAAGTCGGCCTCCCGGCGCCGGATCTCCGCGGCGAGTTCCGCGGCCCGGCTCTTGATGGTCTCCAGTCCGGCCCGCCCCCAGGGGCGGGGTTCCGTGTCGATCACGCAGACCGTGCCGAGGGCGATCCCGGTGCGGTCGAGCACCGGCGCACCCAGATAGGTGCGCACCCCGACCTCGTCCACCAGGGGGTTGCCCGCGAACCTCGGGAAGTCCCGCACGTCCTCCAGCACCAGGGCGCGGCGCCGGACGACCACGTACGGGCAGTAGCCCCGTTCGCGGCCCATCCGGCGGCCGGGGGACGACGCCCCGGCCCCGGTTCCGGCGCCCAGCAGGAGCGCGCTGCGCCCGCCCGGGGTGCGCAGGCCGGCGAGGAACTGCTGGTGTTCGTCCACGAAGTTGACGAGGGCGAACGGGGACCCGGTGGTCTCGGCGAGCAGGTCCGCGAACGCGTCGAACACCGGGTCGGGCAGCCCGCCGAGCCCCAGTGCCCGCAGCCGCCGCGCCCGTTCGGGTGCCTCCCGGTCGACCGGGGTGAGCAGGAACGGAACGGGTCGGGCGGCCGGTACCTGCCTCATGCGCGGGCCTCGTGGCCCGTCGGGTGGGCGGGTGCGTACACGAGGAGGTGGCGCACCAGGGTGAGCAGGGTCTGGATGCCGGAGCTGGAGATGCGGGCGTCGCAGCGGACCACCGGGACCTGCGGGTCCAGGTCGATCGCGGCGCGGACCTCCTCGGGGTTGTAGCGGTGGGCGCCGTCGAACTCGTTGACGGCCAGGACGAAGGCGAGGCCGCGCTGTTCGAAGAAGTCCACGGCCGGGAAGCACTCCTCCAGCCGGCGGGTGTCCGCGAGGACGACCGCGCCGAGCGCACCTTCGGAGAGTTCGTCCCACATGAACCAGAACCGTTCCTGGCCGGGGGTGCCGAACAGGTACAGCACGTGCTGCGGATCGAGGGTGATCCGACCGAAGTCCATGGCGACGGTCGTCTCGGTCTTGTTCTCGATGCCCTCCAGGCTGTCGGTCGTCGCGCTGACCGTGGTGAGCAGTTCCTCGGTGCTCAGCGGCGAGATCTCGCTCACGGCGCCGACGAAGGTCGTCTTGCCGACCCCGAAGCCGCCCGCGACGAGGATCTTGAGCGCCGTGGGGAAGGGGTCACAGCTGCCGTCGTAGTCCATCAAGCACTGCCTCCAGAAGGGACCGGTCCGTGGGGTTGTGGAAGAAGGCGGGCGGTTTCGTCGTGAGGGCCCCGCAGTCGACGAGGTCGGAGAGCAGCACCTTGGTGACGGCCGCCGGCAGTCTCAGCTGGGCGGCGAGTTCCGCGACGGAGACGGGCGCGTCGCACAGCGCCAGGGCCTGGGTGTGCTCGGGCCCGAGGTAGCCGAGGGGCCGGGCGCCCGTGGTCATCACCTGCGAGAGCAGGTCGAAGGAGGTCGAGGGCCGGGTGCGGCCGTTGCTCACGGTGTAGGGGCGCACCAGCCGTCCGGCCGCCTCGTCGAGCCACGGCCCGTCCGTGGGGGCGACGGTGCTCAACGCGGTGTCCCGGTGGGCACGACGGCGGAGGCCGTCTGGCGCGGGGCGGTCATGAGGTACGGGCGCACGCTCTTGACCAGCATGGCCATCTCGTAGCCGAGGACGGCGGCGTCGGCGCTGCGGTCGGCGAGGACCGCCAGGCAGGTGCCCGATCCGGCGGCGGACACGAACAGCAGGGTGTCGTCGAGTTCGACCACGACCTGCCGGACGTCCCCGCCGTCGCCGAAGCGGATGCCGGCGCTGCGGCCGAGCGAGTAGAGGCCGGACGCCAGTGCGGCCATGTGGTCGGCGCCGTCCGGTTCGAGGCCGTGCACCGACTTGACCAGTCCGTCCGAGGACAGCAGGACCGCGCTGCGGGTGTGCGGCACCCGCTGGACCAGTCCGCTCATCAGCCAGTCGAGGTCGGTCGTCTGGCCGGACTGCACATCGCTCGCCATGGTGGTTGGGCTCCTTGGGGTACAAGCGGTACGAAGAGGGGTGCGGGGGTCAGCGTCCGGGGGGCGGGGGGCCCTGGTCGGGCGCGGGCCGGGGGTTCCCGGCAGCGGCCGGCGGGGCGGCCGACTGGGCTGCGGTGAAGGCGCTGAGCGCCAGGTCGTGGATGGGCGTGCGGGTGAGGGCCGGCAGCTCGTGGGCGGGGACGTCCAGGGCGGTCAGCACGGCCGGCTTCGTGGGCGGCGCGTGGTCCACCGGGGGGTGGTCCCGGGCCGTGGGGGGCTGCGGCCGGCCGGCCGCGGGGGCGGGGGCGGACGTGTGGCGGGCTTGCGGAACGGCCCGGGCGGCGGGGAGGCGGGCCTCGTCCTGCACGCGTTGGGCGTGCTGGGCCTCGGCCAGGTCCACCCCGCGTTGGAAGGCGGCCATCAACCCCGGGTCGGCCTCGGCCGACGGGCCGGGGGCGGGACGGCTCGGGGCCTGCCGGAGTTGCGGGACGAGGTGCTCCTGCGCACGGCGCCGGGGCAGGTGGGGGCGGTCCGGCGCGGGGGCGGGGGCCGTCCGCGAGCCGAGTCGTCGGGTGGGGCGCTCCTCGGCGAAGTCGTCGCCCCGCGGTCGAGGGGCGCCCCCGGGGGCGGGGGCCGGGGGGAGGGCGGCCGGGTCGCCGGGGACGGGGCGGGAGCGGGTCGCGTGCCCGTCGGGCGCGGGACCGGCGGGGATCCGGGGGCGGGACCGGGAGTCCCGGACCGGGAGGGAGCCCGAGCCGCCGCGCGGCGGCTGGGGAGCGGCTCCGCCGGTACCGGGGGGCGGAACGGGCACCACGGCCCGGGAGCCGAGTCGCAGGGCCCCGGGGGAGGACGGCCGTCCGGTGGGGGCGGTGGTGCCCCCGGCGCCGGACGGGAGGCTCGGGGCCGGGGTGCCGCCGCCGGCGCCCAGCAGGTCCTGGGGCAGCACCAGGACGGCCTGGGTGCCGCCGTAGATGTTGCTCTGGAGTCGGACGACGATGCCGTGCCGATGGGCGAGTTGGGAGACCACGAGCAGACCGATGCGTCCGTCCTGGAGGAGGCTCGCGACCTTGAGCTGGTCGGGGGCCGCCAGCAGGTCGTTCATCCGGGCCTGTTCCTCGACGGGCATTCCCAGCCCGCGGTCCTCGACCTCGATGGCGATGCCGGAGGCGACCGGGGCGACCCGCAGCAGCACCTGGGTGTGCGGGGCGGAGAACACGGTGGCGTTCTCCACGAGTTCGGCCATCAGGTGGACGACGTCGGCGACGGCGTGGCCGCGCAGGGTGCCGTCGAGGGGGGGCACCAGCCGCACCCGCGCGTACTGCTCCACCTCGGCGACGGCGGAGCGCATCACCTCGTGCAGGGAGACCGGGGTGGTCCACTGCCGGCGGGAGACCGCGCCGCCCAGGACGGCGAGGTTCTCGGCGTGGCGGCGGATCCTGGTCGCGAGGTGGTCGACGTGGAAGAGGCCCTTGAGGAGCTCCGGGTCCTCGACCTCGTTCTCCAACTCGTCGAGGATCGTGATCTCGCGGTGCACCAGGGACTGAAGTCGGCGCGCGAGGTTGACGAACACCTCCACCTTCTGTTCGCTGCCGGCCCGGCCGGACAGGTGGGCGGCGTGGTGCACGGCCCGTTCGGAGGTGGCGCGGGCGTGTGCCAGTTCGCGGGCGAGCCGGGTGAACTCGTCGTCGGCGGAGGTGGCTTCGGGCTCGGGGGCGTCGGTGAGCGGGGGCGGTTCGGGGGTGACCTCCCCCCGGTCGAGCGCCGCCACCAGCTCCCGGACCGCTTCCCGGCCCTCGATGCTGGTCCTGCGCAGGGCGCCCAGCCGGTCGCCGAGGGCGCGGGCGGCGCGGCGGGCCGCCACGGCGGCGATGACGATCCCGGCCAGGGCGACGGAGAGCGCCCCGGCGAGGACGGCCCAGAGGACGATCCCGGCGGGGGTGGTGGAGGCCCGTACGGTGAACAGTACGGCGGCGGTGGCGCTGAGGGCGACGGCGACGGCGGGCAGCACGGCGATCCGCAGCAACTGCGCCCGTATGTGGGGCTCGGGCAGGGGGAGGGCTGTGCCGCCCGGTCCGCCGTGTCCGGTGTCGTCCCGGCGGTCTGCGCGTACGGCCGGTGCGCGGAGGTGTGGCATCGGTGTCCTTCTCGGGTCCAGCTGGACTGCCGGGTGCGGGGACGGGCACGCGGACGGGACCACGCCCGTCCGCGCTCCGTTTCGTCACCCGGCGACCACACACCGTAGTCGCCCTTCGTGCGGCCGCGTCCCGTAGTTGGAGAACTCCGGCGCGGAACGTCCCGCTCTGGTATGAGGCTCCGCACGGACATCCGAAATCGCCAACCTCCCTGGTTCGGGAGCGTGTTCGAGGGACGGTCAGCCGGGTCGGGGGCCGGTGTCCCGAAGGAAGGAGCCGATGTGGGCGGCGAGGACCTCCGGCTGGTCCTCGGGGAGGAGGGTGTAGCTGTCGGCGATCTCCACGTGGCGGGCGTTCGGCAGGATCTCGGCGAGCCGCCGGCCGTGGGCGGGGGGCATCACCTTGTCCTCGGCCGCCCAGGCCACCAGGGCGGGGCCGGTGAACCCGGCCAACGCATCCGTCCACCGCAGCAGTTCGGCCTTCGGCGGGACGCCGAGGACGTACCTGCGCAGGTCCCGCAGGACGCCGGGGGTGGTCCACGCGGGACGGAACCAGGCGTCCATCACCTCGGGCTCCACCGGCCGCTTGGACATCCACCCCCAGGTCATCGGGAGCCGACGCAGGGGACGCCACCGCAGGGCGGCGAACGCCAGGCGCAGACCGCCGGGCACCTTGGCCGAACGGACCAGGTTCGCCCCGGGCAGCCCGGGCGGGAAGTTGTCGAACGCCTCGCAGGAGGTGATGACCAGGCGGCCGATCCGCTCGTCCCGGCCGAGGGCCACCAGGGCGAGCGCACCGCCCCAGTCGTTGACGGCCAGGGCGACGTCGCGGAGGTCCAGCGCCTCCAGGAACTCCGCGACCAGCCCGGCGACCCCGGCGACGGACAGGTCGGCGTCCTCCCGCATGGGCGTGCGGTGACCGCCGAGCGGGAGGGTGGGCACCACCACGCGGTGGTCGGGCGTCAGCGAGGGGACCACGGACCGCCACAGCGTGCCGTCCATGGCGACCCCGTGCAACAGCACGACGACGGGGCCGTCGCCGCCGCTGTCCGTGTACTCCACCGTCCCCGCCGACAACAGCACCCGAGCCATGTGGCCCTCCCCCTCACGACCTTGGGGCTCCGGCCGCCCCGTGAACGTCCTGGCGTCCACACGCTATCGGGGACCGGGCGGCGAGGCCCGTCGGGCGCCCCCTTCCGGACGCCTCCTCAGGCGGCGACCGCCTCCACCACGCTGAGCACGGTCGGGGTGTCCACCACCCGGTTCAACCGCAGCCCGGCCGCGGCGAACAGGGTCCGGAACTCCTCGCGGGTGCGTTCGCGGCCCACCAGCGAGGCCATCATCAGCAGGTCCAGGTCCTTCGCCTGGTGGGGACGCCCGTCGGACCGCACCACGGCGTCGACGATCAGGACCCGGCCACCGGGTGCCAGCGCCCGGCGGCAGTGGCTCAACACCCGTACGCACTGGTCGTCCTGCCAGTCGTGCAGGATCCGTTTGAGGACGAGGAGGTCCCCCGTCGGCACCGCGTGGAAGAAGTCGCCCTTCTCGGTCCTCCACCGGCCGGTGAGGGCCGCCTCCCCGGCCAGCCGGTGGCCGGCGAGCACGTGTCCGCGGTCGTGGAGGACACCGGTCAGCCCGGGGGCGCGGCGCAACGCGGCGGCGAGGAATCCGCCTCGGCCGCCGCCGATGTCGACCACGGTGCCGGTGGCCGGGAAGTCGTAGGCGTCCGCGATCGGTCCGTCCTCGACGGAGGACATGGCGGCCATGCCGTCGTGGAACACGGCCGCGGTCGCCGGGTCCTTCGCGAAGTGGTCGAAGAAGGGCCGGCCGAAGACCTCCGGGAAGACGGACTCCCCGGTCCGCAGGCAGTGGTCGAGACGTGCGGCCGGATCCCAGAAGGCGGGGTCGGTGAGCATCAGCACGGCGTCGCGCAGCGATCCGCCCTCCCCGCCGCACAGCGACCGCCCCTCCTCGGTCAGCGCGAACCGCCCCTGCGGGTCCTCGGTGAACACGCCGCGGGTGGCCAGCAGGCGCAGCACCCGGTGGAGGGCGTCCGCGTCCAGGCCGCTGGCCGCGGCCAGTTCGGGGGCGGTCAGCGGTCCCCCGGCGAGGTGGTCCGCCACCCTGCACGAGGCGACGGCGCGCAGTGCGGCCGGCACCACGTAACCGAGCACCTCGTCGAGCAACCGGATGCCGGGCACCCTCCGTTCGGCGCTCCCGGCATCTCCTGCACGCTCCGTCATCGCGCCTCCCTCGGTCTCGTTCACCGGTCCGTCCCTGCCCTTCCCCTCCCGGTGGCCCGCCACCCGCGACGACCTCGACGAACACGCGTGCGACCCGATGCGGGTGGGTCTCCCCGGTCCGTCAGCCGGGCGGGGCGGCGAAGGCCCCGCCGGCGCCGAAGGCGTGCCGTGCGAAGTTCTCGGCGATGCGCCGGTGCCCCGCCGGATCGGGGTGCACGGCATCCGGCAGCGGGAACTCCTCGTGGTCCACCTCCCCGTAGAGCGCGCGCCCGTCGAGGTGGTGCAGGTGCGGGTCCTCGTCCGACCGCTCGGCGACGATCCGGGCGAGTGCGTCGCGGATCACGGTGAGCGTCAGCCGGCCGGCGGACCGTTCGGCCGGGTCGCCGACGGCCTTGAACCGCAGGGTGCCCCCGGTGAAGTCGGGGGCGAGGGGGCCCGGGGTGTCCTCGTGGACCGGACAGAGCAGGGGGGACACGAGCAACAGCGGTGTGGTCGGATGCCCTTCGCGGAGGGTGTCCAGGAAGCCGTGGACGGCGGGGACGAAGGCGCGCAGCCGCATCGCGTCGGTGTTGACGACGTTGATGCCGATCTTCACGCTGATCAGGTCCGCGGGGGCGTCGCGCATCGCGCGGGCGGTGAACGGGTCGAGCAGGGCTCCGCCGCCGAATCCCAGGTTGACCAGTTCCACGCGGGCCCGGGCGGCGGCGAGGGCCGGCCAGGTGGCGGTGGGGTGGGTGGCGTTCGAGCCGTGGCTGAGCGAACTGCCGTGGTGCATCCACACCGGGCGCCCGCGGTCCGGGGCCGGCTCGACCGGGGCGTCGGTGCGCAGGGCGATCAACTCGGTGATCTCCGTGTGCGGGAGCCAGATCTCGACGTCCTTGTCCCCCGCGGGCAGGTCGGTGAAGCGAGCGGTGCCGGCGGGGCCGGGGAGCACCTCCACCGAGGAGGAGGCCGGGTCGAGGATGCGGAGGTTGCCGCCGGCCACCGTGGTGCGGGCGGTGAGCCGACCGTCCACCAGCAGGTCGTACACCCCGTCCGCCGGGTCCGGGAGACCGCGGTAGCGCCGTTTGGTGGGCAGCACGTCCACCGCGACGGTGGTGGCCCGGGTGCGGAAGACCAGCCGCACGCCGGAGGGCTGGGCCTCGGCGGTGGCCAGTTGGTCGTCGGGGATCTGTCGCCGGGCCCGGGCGGGCAGCCGGTGCGGCAGCAGGCCGTGCGCGGTGGTCTCCGCGTCGAGGTGGCCGCGCAGGAGGTCGGTGGTGATCGGGGTGGTGATCCGGGCGTGGTCGGTGGTCATCGTGCGCGTCTCAGTCCCTCGGTCGGGGGTGTGGTGCCGCGTGCCCGGGGGCCGGGGCCCCGCCCCGGGTGCGTAGCAGGGCGTCCAGGGAGTCCACGATCCAGGCCCAGGACTCCCGCGCGTCGACGGCCGTGTGGGCGAAGCCGCCGGCCGCCTCCAGGCTGATGTAGCCGTGGAAGACGCTGCCGAGCAGGCGGACCGCGTGCGTCTGTTCCGGCTCGCCCAGGTCGTAGCCGCGCAGCACGGCCCGGGCCATCCGGGCGTGCCGCACCCCGGCGCTGGCCGCGGCGGTCTCGGGGTCGAGCCGGAGCCGGGCCGCGTCGTAGCGGCCCGGGTGCTCCCGGGCGTAGTCGCGGTAGGCCGCCGCGAAGGCCGCCAGGGCGTCCCTGCCGGCCCGGCCGGCCAGGGCGTCGGCGCACCGGTCGGCGAGTTCCTCCAGGGCCAGCAGGGCGATCCTGGTCCTGAGGTCCTGGGAGCCCTTGAGGTGCGAGTACAGGCTGGCGACCTTGACGTCGAACCGCCGGGCCAGCGCCGAGACGGTCACCTGGTCGAATCCGACCTCGTCGGCGAGTTCGGCCCCCGCCAGCACGAGGCGCTCCACGGACAATCCGGCTCGGGCCATGAACCTTCTCCCTCTAGGCGAAAGCCATTATGTATGTGGCTAAAGCCTTTAGGCAAGAGTGGAGGGGGCGTCCGTCACCGCCGTCCCGGAGCCGGCGCGCCGGTCGGGACTCCGCAGGGCACCCCCGAGGCGGCCCGCTCGGCGAGGGCGCGGTAGGAGACCTTGCCGGTCGGCCCCAGGGGCATCTCCTCGACCAGCAGCAGGTGTTCCGGGTGCTTGTGCCGGGCCAGTCCCCTGGCCCGCAGATGGGCGACCACCGTGTCCAGGGTGGGCGCCGCGGCACCGGGCGCCGGGCGGACGCAGGCGCACAGACGCTCGCCGAGGTCGGCATCGGGCACCGGCACGCAGGCCACCTCCGCGATCGTCGGGCAGGTGCCCAGCTCCGCCTCCACCTCCGCCGCGCTGATGTTCCGGCCGCCACGGACGACGATCCGCTTCGACCGTCCCAGCACGTGCAGCCGCCCCAGGGCGTCCAACCGGCCCAGGTCCCCGGTGCGCACCCAGCCGCCGTCCGGGCTGCGGTAGCGGGCGTCCAGCTCGGGGGCGTCGACGTAGCACAGGGGCGTCATGGGGCCGAGCGCCTCGATCTGTCCCGCCCGCCCCCGCGGCAGCACCCGGCCGTCCGGGGCCGTGATCCGGATGCGGGCGACCTCCGGATCGGGGGTGCCGGTACTGCCCGCGACCGGGACGCGCTCGCCGGCGGTGTGGCAGTTCACCCCGTCCGAGGACCCGTACACCGTGATCACCGGACGGCCGAAGCGGGACCGGCACAACAGGGCCGTCGACGCGGGCAGGGCAGCACCGCTGGAGACCACGGCGCGCAGGGACGAGAGGTCCTCACCGGCCGTGCGGGGCAGGTCGGCGATCCGACGGAGCATGGTCGGCACCCCGAAGAGGTGCGTCGGGCGGTGCGCGGCGACGAGTCGGAGCGCGTCGCCCGGGTCGAAGGACTCCTGCACGACGAGCGTGCCGCCCAGCACGGCCAGGGTGACGGGGGTGCCGAGCGAGCCGAAGGACGAGGCCAGCGACACCAGCACCAGGTGGCGCGGGGGCACGGACGTCTCGGGGTGCAGGGCACGGACGTAGCGGGCCCGCCCCCCGGCCAGGGCCTGATGGCTGTAGGCGACCATCGTGGGTTCGGCCTCCGAACCCGAGGAGACCAGGATGCGCGCCGGCCCGTAGGGGTCGACGCACCGCTGCGGAGGGGCGGAAGGGGTCCCGGGGACGTCCTCGGCGCCGGGGACCAGGACCGCACACGGCAGGAGCGGTGCCGCGAGCGCCGCCCGTTCGTCCGCCGGGAGGACCACGGCCCGGGCCCGGCTGCGCTCCACCAGTCGGCGCAGGTCCCGGTCGTCACCGCCGGGCGGCACCGGCAGGGCGACCGCGCCGCAGGCGTACACCGCCAACTCCGCCGCGACCGCGTCCCGTCCGTTGGGCAGCCGCAGCGCCACCACGTCCCGGGGGCGCACCCCGGCCCGCGCCCACCGCGCCGTCCACCGGAGGACCAGGTCGTGCAGGGCGGCGTAGTCGAGGACCCCGACCGGATCCACCAGGGCGTCCCGGTCCGGGTGGGCCCGGACCCGCCGGACGAACAGGGTGTACAGGTCGTCGTCCGGGCACAGGCCCGCCCTCGCCCAGGCCGCGCGCCGGGCCCGGGGCACCAGATCGGGGAAGGCGAGTCCGGCCCGCGAGGTCCACGCCCCGGCCGGGGCCACGGCGGGGGCGTCCTCGTGGAGCGGTCGTGCCGTCGGGCTCACGCGAACTCCCAGGGGGCGGCCGGTCGGGCGGGGACCGGTGGGCGGGCGTCGGGCTCGGCCGGCAGGACCGCCGAGCGGAAGTCCGGGTCCTGCGGCAGGGTCGCCAGGTCCGTGCGGACGGGGACCGCGGACAGGCCGGACGAGGCGAGGTGCGCCACCAGTTCCGCACTGGTCAGGGTGTGGCCGGGGGCGGGGAGGTGCGGCAGGCCCCCCGGTCGGGAACGGGCCTCCCGGCCCAGGTACACATGGCCGTCCGCGGTGGGCAGGGGCAGGTCCC
This sequence comes from Streptomyces sp. NPDC002490, assembly GCF_040296045.1. Taxonomy (NCBI): domain Bacteria; kingdom Bacillati; phylum Actinomycetota; class Actinomycetes; order Kitasatosporales; family Streptomycetaceae; genus Streptomyces; species Streptomyces sp. NPDC002490. Next base: position 60,445 of record NZ_JBEOWM010000021.1, read on the forward strand.
GGGGCGTCCAGCGGGCCCGCCGCGCGGGGCGGGGCACCAGTGCCGCGGCGGAGGCCAGGGAGGATTCGACCCGGGCGCCGCGTCCGGTCCGCTCCCGGGAGAGCAGCGCGGCGAGCACGCCCTGTGCGCAGACCAGACCGCCGAGCACGTCGGTGAGGGTCATCAGGGACGGCGCCGGCGGGGTGCCGGCGGGGCGCACGGCCGCGGCGAGCCCGTCGTGGACCTGGGCCAGGTAGTCGGTGCCGAGCACCGGCCGGTCACCGAGCGCGGAGCCGAACCCCGAGGCCCAGGCGTGGACCAAGCCGGGACTGTCGGCGGTCAGTGCGGGGGCGTCGAGGCCGAGCCGTTCGGCCCTGCCCGGTGCCCAGTTGTGCAGGAAGACGTCCGCGTCGGCGGCGAGTTCCCGCACCGTCGCCCGGCCGGCCGGGGTGGTGAAGTCCGCCTCGACGACCCGTTTGCCGGCGTTCAGGGCCGCGAACCGGGCGGAGCACTCCCCGACCATCGGGGGCAGCCAGCGCATCGGGTCGCCGCCCGGCTGTTCGATGCGGACGACCTCGGCGCCCAGGAGCCGCAACAGGTGTCCGGCGAGCGGGCCCTGGACCCGGCGGGTGGACTCCACCACGCGCAGTCCGTGCAGGGGTGCCGTGGCCGTACCGCCGGCCGGCCGGGTGCGGGGGCGCCGGGGCGCGGGGGCCGTCGGGTGCAGTGTCCAGGGCTCGGGCCCGGTGATCGGCGCGGGGTCGTCCCCGACGACGAGCAGGCTGACCCCGGTGGCCTCCGCGACGGCCCGCAGCACGGCCGACGGGGTGCCGGCGGCGGCGGCGCGCAGGGTGGACGGCAGGGGGCACACGGCGGTGGCGAACCGCTGCTGGAAGGGTCGCCAGCCCCGGCCCGCGGTACCGGGCGGGAGCCCGAGCCGGGTCCAGAAGTCCCGCCAGGCGTCGGGGTCCAGGGTCTCGATCTCCACCCGGACGCCGTCCGCCGACACCAGGGTCGCCGTACCCGGCCGCTCGGGGGGTTCGGCCTCGTCCGGGTGCCGGGCGGTGGCCGCCGCGAGGTACTGGGTCACGGCCACCAGCGCGCCCTGGGCCACCGAGGTGCGCACCGTGCTCAGTGCGAGGCCCCTGGCCCGGGCGAGCAGGACGGCGGTGGCGCCCTGGGCCGCGAGCGCTCCGGCCACCACCGAGGCGTAGTCCACGGCCAGGGGGAGCGGCCCGCCGGTCGCCCGGCCGTGGACGTGCATGATGCCGCACACCGCCTGCACCGAGCGCTCGTCGGTCAGTTCGGCCCGTACCGGTCCGGCCCAGTCGACCTCGTACGGGACGGGTTCCTGGTCGGGTGCGGCGCGGCGCAGGAGGCGGGCGGCCACCTGCCGGGCGACCTGCGGCCGGAGGACGGTCGGGGTCGTCGTCACCGTGGCCCTCCCCCGGGCCGGCGGCCCTGCACCGAGTAGAAGGGGCTGGAGGCGGCCCGGAAGGAGGGGTCGCGCATCAGGGTGCGCACCCGCGTCAGGTCCTCGTCGGTGAGCCCCTGCGCCCGCAGCCGGTCCCGCAGGTTGTGGGTGTGGTTGTGCTGGAGGCCCAGACCGGGTTCCCCGGCGTGCCGCACCGTCAGGTGGATCTGCACGTCGATGTCGGTGAGGCCGGCCGCCCGCATCGCCGCGGGGGCCTCGCGGCCCCAGTGCGGATCGCCGCCGGCCGCCCGCATCGCCGCGGTCTTCGCCGTCAGGAAGCGCCGGTAGAGCGCCCCGGACGCGCGGTCCGGGGTGAGCAGCGGGGGCTCGTAGGACGCGTCGATCTCATCGACCTGGAGCACCCCGCCGGGCCGCAGCGCGCGCACCAGGACGCCGAGCACGGCCTCGCGCGCGGGCAGGTGCTGGAGGACCAGCCGGGCGACGACCAGGTCGTACGTCGACTCCGGCAGCGGGTCGACGGCCAGGTCCAGGGCCGCCACCTCCAGGTGCGGGCCCGGGCTCAGGTCGCGCGGGTCGACGTCGGTGGCGAGCACGCTGCCGCCCGGGGCGACCCGGTCGGCCAGCCAGCGGGCGACGCTGCCGCCGCCGGCCCCGACCTCCAGGCAGCGCCAGCCGGGACCGACGCCGAGCGCGGCCAGACGGGGCAGGGTGACGGGGTCGTAGGCGGCGGCCAGCCAGCGTTGTTGGTCCCGGCTGTGCGCGGTTCCGTTGCCGAAGACGCGGTCGTCGGACGGGGGCATCGGGTTCTCCTGGGCGGGAAGGGGGTCAGGTCCAGCGGCCGGTGCCGAGGAGCGCGCCGACGCCGGTGAGGCGCTCGGCCAGCACCGCGCGGCGGACCTTGCCGGTTCCGGTGCGCGGCACCTCGTCCCAGCGCAGCACGACGGGTTCGGCGAGCTCCGGCAGCTCGGCGACGGCCCGCTTCCACTCCCCCGGGTCGAGTTCGCCGTCATCGGTGACGACGACGGGCAGCGGGGGCCCGTCGGGGACGGCCAGCACCACGCACTCCAGGGCCTGCGGGAGTCGTGCCTCCACTTCGTCCTCGGTGCCCAGGCAGCTGAGCTCCGGTCCGCTGTCGACCTCCCGGTCCAGCAGGGTGACGCTGCCGTCGTGGTGGTGCACCCCCAGGTCGCCGGTGGACCACCAGCCGCCGTGGCGCTTGGCGTTCCAGCGCTGCGGCTCCTCGACGTAGCCGAGCGCGAGGGCCGCCGTCCGGACCTGGAGCAGCCCGGGCCTGCCCCGGGGCACCGGGCGCAGGGTGTCGCGGTCGACCACCCGCAGCCGGGTGCGCAGGGGGACGGGGCGCCCCAGTCGGCGGGCGTCGCTCGCGGGGCCCAGGGCGGCGCGGCGGGTGTGGAACCGGAAGGTCAGCGGACCCGTCTCGGTCTGCCCCCAGCCCTGCATCCAGACGGGGCGGGCGGCCCGGGCCGCGGTCAGGTAGTCCCGCAGGACCGGTGGGTGCACGGCGTCGTAGGTGCTGATGTAGAGCCGTACCGCGCGGAAGGGGTTGTCCAACCGGGTGGTGAGGGGGCGCAGCCGTACGTAGGTCGAGGGCAGTGCCTCCACGACCGTGGGGCGGTGCGCCCGCAGCAGCGGGTCCGCGCGGTCGGGGTCGTCGCCGGTGAGGATCACCACGGTGGCCGGCGCCCGGGACACCATCACCGCCGTCCAGCAGAAGGTCCGCCCGTGGGCGTAGGCGCTCGCGTTGAGCAGCACGTCCCGGGCGCCCACCCCGATCCGGGGCAGCGGAGTGGTCTCGAAGCGGGCCAGCTTGTGCACCAGGGTGCGGGTGGAGTGGACCACGAGTTTCGGTGTGCCGGTGGTGCCGGAGGTGTGGTGGATGACCAGCGGCTCGTCGTCGTGGCGGCGCACCGGGTCGCAGGGGCCGGTGGGGTCGAGCGTGGCGAGGTGGGTGGCGGCGGGGGCGGGGCCGTCCACCGTGACGCGGATCGGGACGGTGCGGGCGGGGCAGCGGGCGAGGACGTCGACGGTGGTGACCAGGGCGGCCGGGGCGAGCCGGGTGAGGAGCACGGCGAGGGCGTCGTCGTCGAGCCGGTCGGAGAGTTGGGCGGGGACGGCGCCCAACCGCACCACGGCGCAGGCGAGCAGGTCGTAGTCCCAGTGGTTGTCCTTGACCAGGGCCACCCGGTCACCGGGCCGGACCCCGGCGGCGGCCAGCCGGGATGCCGTGGTGCGGACCAGTCCGGCGAGGGCGCGCATCGTCCACCGGGTGCCGGCGTCGGGGGCGATGTCGAAGGGCCGGTCCAGGTGGACCACGGTGCGGGCGCCGTGGTCCACCGCCTCGTCGAAGAGGGTGCCCATGTCATGCGGCCGCACGGTTCGGCTCCGTTCGTTCGGTACCGGACGGCACGGGCCGCCCGAGGTGGCTCAGGACGCGGGAGGCGGCGAGGGCTCCGGAGCGCACCGCGCCCTCGGCGGCCGGCCGCAGCATCACCCAGTCGCCGGCGTACTCCACGGCGCGCGCCGGGCGGGCCAGGAACGCGGGGCGCTCGTGCAGGGCCCGGGGCCGGGCTTCGGGCAGTCCGTGCCGGAAGGCGTGCACGAAGTGGCGGACCACCGCGTCGGGTTCGCCGAGCCCGGGTACGTAGCGCTCGGCGGCCCGGGTGAGTAGGCGGGCCGCCTCCTCCTCGGACGCCGCCAGCAGTTCGGGTACCCGTGCGGGAGCGGCGACCAGGCTGATCAGCCCGTGTCCGGCAGGGGCCCGGCCGGGGTGCTTGGCGTGGTCGACGACCACCCCGGAGAGTTCGGCCTCCTCGACGGCGGGGGTGAGCAGCACGTGCACCGGTCGGTCGCCGGCGGGGTGGAGGGGACGCCGTAGCAGGCAACTCACCTTCAGCATGGGGGTGAAGCTGCTCGCGGTGAGGAACGGGACTTCGTCCGGCGGGAGTTCGGGACGCAGCGCGACCGCGACCGGGGCGGGGACGGCGAGCACCACGGCGCGGGCGGTGACGGCGTCGCCGTCGGCGAAGCGCAGCACGGCCCGGTCGCCCTCGTCGACCACCTCGCGCACCGTGCGGTCGGTGACGACGTCGAGGTCGGCGGCGAGGCGGCGGGCCAGGAAGTCCATCCCGTCCCGGTAGGTGAGCCAGGCCGAGGGGGCGCCGCACTCCCGCAGGATGTCGAGCAGGGGGGCCGCCGCGGATCGGGCGGCGTCCCAGCCGAAGAAGCAGCCGGCGACCGGTTGGAAGAGGTAGTCGTGCAGGTCCGGGTGGTAGCGGTGGGTCAGGTCGCGCAGGGTGGCGGCGCCGGGGCGGGCGAGGGCCGCCCCGGTCAGGAGGCGGAGCAGGTCGAGCCGGGCCCGCGGGGCCAGTCCGGCCCCGGTGAGCGGGGCGGTGGGTTCGCCCACGCCGTACCGGGCGCGGCCCTCGCGCCACACGGCCAGCCCGGCCCCGACCCGGGTGACGTCGTGGGGTGCGACGTCCATTCGGCGCAGCAGTTCCCAGGTCGCGTGGTAGCCGCGTGCCGAGAGTTGTTCGGCCCCGGTGTCCACCGTCCACCCCCGGTGGCGCAGGGTGCGCATCCTGCCGCCCACCTGCGGCGACCGCTCGTAGACCCGGACCTCGCGACAGCCCGCCCGGCGCAGTTCGTGGGCGGCGGTCAGCCCGGCCGGGCCCGCCCCGACCACGGCGACGTCCAGTTCGGGTGCGGCGCTCATCCGGCGACCCCCGCTCCGACCAGGACGTTGGCCGCGACCATCAGCACCACGCTGAGCCGGTGGACGCGGAAGCCGAGGCGGCGGGCGGTCATGATGTCGCCGCGGACGAACCCGGTGCGGTACTGGTGGGTGCGCAGCGCGGTGGCCGGCAGCATCAGCAGCACGAACCAGACGGGGGCGGCTCCGGTCGCCGAGGCGAGGGCGCCGATCAGGAACTCGGTGGCGCACAGGGCGGCGATGAAGACCGCGTTGCCCCGCTCGGACGTGAGCGCGGCCACGGTCGGGCGCCCCACCGCCCGGTCGCCGGCCACGTCGTTGGTGTTGGAGTACACCCCGAACATCAGCGGTCCGAAGCCGAACAGCAGTGCCTGCGTCATCAGGAAGCCGGAGAAGCCGCCGGTGAGCAGGGCGTGCGGAACGATCACCAGGACCGCGCCGAGGGCGACCAGGAACACCTCCTGGAACCCGTGGTAGCTGAGCTTGAGTCCGTAGGAGTACTGGAGCGACACCACGAAGAGGGCGCCGGCCGCGATCAACGCCCAGCCGGGCCGGTGCGGGGCGCACAGCACCGCGGCGGTCCACAGCACGGCGCCCCCGACCGCCGACGCCACGGCGAAGCGCAGCGCCTGGGGCACCGTCAGGGTGCCGGCCACCAGCGGCTTGCGGGCCTTGGCCCGCAGCCGGTCGTCGGGGGCGTAGTTGGTGAGGTCGCTGCCGTCGCGGAAGCCGGTCACGTCGTCCAGGGCGACCATCGCCATCAGCACGCCGACCGAGCCCGCCGTGAACAGCACGAGCACCAGGGCGTCTCGGCCCGTGAACGCCGCCAGCGGGAAGGCCACGGCGGCGAGCACCATGAAGACGCCCAGGTAGTAGTCGTACACATCGAGCTTCCCGAGCCGCGCGTAGGTGCGCAGCGGGCTTTCGCGGTGTTCCGCGGCCGGCCGGGGGCCGGCGGCGACGCTGTCCGTCAAGGTGACCTCTCTGGTGTGTCGGGAGGGTGCGCGCGGCGCGCGGGCCCGGATGACGGACCGCGTTCGCGGTGCCGCTCAGACGCGGGCCCGCCGGCGGACGAAGGAGACGACGCCCTCGGCGACCCGTTCGACCTGGGCGTCGGTCAGCAGGTGGTGGACCGGGAGGGCCAGGTGCCGGTCGGCGGCGGCGCTCGCGTGCGGCCAGTCGGTTCCGGCCCGGGCGTACGGGGCGAAGGCACGGTGCTCGGGGAGCGGTCGGGGGTAGTACACGTGGGTGGACACGCCCCGCTGCGCGAGGTGGGCGGCGAGGGCGTCCCGTTCCTCGGCGAGGACGGCGTACACGTAGAAGCAGCGGCCGTCCGCGTCGGGCACCGGCGGGTGCACCCCGTGGTCGGCCAGCGGAGCGAAGCGCTCGGTGTAGTGGGCGGCGATCTCCGCGCGGCGCGCCAACCGGTCGGCGAAGCCGGGGAAGCGGTGCGCCTGGAACGCGGCCTGCACCTCGTCGAAGCGGCTGTTGACGCCCACCGCGTGGTGGACGAAGCGCTGCCCCGGCCGCTGGCCGTGGTTGCGCAGCATCCGCAGTCGGTGTCCGAGTTCCTGGTCCCGGGTGGTGATCACGGCGCCCTCGCCGGGCATGCCGCAGGTCTTGACCTGGACGAAGGAGTACACCCCGGCCTCGCCCCACAGTCCGGCGGGCACCCCGCGCAGCGTGCCGCCCTGGGCCACTGCCGAGTCCTCCACCAGGCGCAGGTCCCGGCGGGCGGCGAGGTCGACGAAGCGGGGCATGTCGGCCATCACGGAGAACATGTGGGCGGGCATCAGCGCCCGGGTCCGGGCGGTCACCAGGCGTTCGGCCCGGTCCGGGTCGATGGTCAGGGTGTCCGGGCGGACGTCGGCGAAGACGGGTACGGCGCCGGCCCGGATCACGGAGGCGGCGAGCGGTGCGCAGCCGAAGGCGGGCACGATCACCTCGTCGTCCGCGCCGATCCCCATCGCCGACAGGATCAGGGTGAGCGCCGAGGTGCCGCTGGAACAGGCGATCACGTCGGCGGCCCCGAGCGCGGTGCGCAGGAGGTCCTCGAAGGCCGCGGTGCGACGGCCGAGGATGAACCGTTGTTCGGGGTCGAGCCCCACCTCGCGGACCAGGCGGATCAGGGCGTGCCGGTCCTCCTCGAAGAGTCCGGGCGGGAAGAAGTCGACGGTGTCGGGGGTGCCCGGGGCGCCGCGGTGGGCCGTGGGGGCGTCCGCGCGGCGGACGGGGTGCGGGGTCATCGGGTCCTGTCCGTCGGGGTGGTGTGGAAGTCGCGGACGACCGCGCAGACGCGCTCCAGCCCGGCGGTGTCGAGGTCGGGGTGGAAGGGCAGGGCGACGGCGTGGCGGGCTGCCGCCTCGGCGTGCGGGAACTCCCCCAGCCGGTGGCCCAGTTCGGCGAAGGCGGGCTGGTGGGGCAGTGGCAGCGGGTAGTACACCTCGGTCTCGATGCCGTGGTCGGCGAGGTGCTCCACCAGGGCGTCCCGTCGTTCGCTCTCGATCAGGTACACGTAGAACACGTCGCGGTCGCCCGGCTCCTTCGCCAGGGAGCGGGGGAGCCTCAGCAGGCCGGGCAGGCCGTGCAGACGGGCGGTGTACTCGGCCGCCAACTCGGCCCGGCGGGCGATCTGTTCCTCCAGCACGGAGAGCTTGGCCAGGAGCACGGCCGCCTGGACGTCGTCCATCTTGCTGTTCACTCCGGGCAGGGCGCTCTCGGTGGCGACCGCCGGGAAGTCGTCGAGGGTGCGGCCCCCGCGTCCGTGGTGGCGCAGGGCGTCGACGGTCGCCGCCACCGACGGGTCGTCGGTGAGCACCGCGCCGGCGTCCCCCAGGGCGCCGAGCGTCTTGGAGGGGAAGAAGGACAGCACGCCGCCGACGCCGTGCAGGCCGGCGTGCACACCGGCGCGGCGCATCCCGATCGCCTCGGCGCTGTCCTCCACGACGGTCAGCCCGTGGTGCCGGGCCACCGCGGTGATCGCGGCGGTGTCGGCCATGGTGTGGAAGAGGTGGACGGGCATCACGAAGCGGCTGTCCGGGGTCACCGCCGCGGCCAGCGCGTCGGGGTCCATGGCATAGGTCTCCGGGTCGATGTCCACGAACTGGGGCCGTCCGCCCGCGAGGACGACCGCGGAGGCGGTGGCGAAGAAGGAGTAGGCGGGCACCAGGACGCCGTCGCCCGGCCGCAGTCCGCAGGCGCGGAGCAACAGGACCAGGGCGTCGGTCCCGCTGTTGACGCCGATCACATGGCGCGCGCCGGTGTACGCGGCGAGCGCCTCCTCGCACGCGCCCACCTGTTTTCCGTGCGAGAACTTTCCGTTGTCGAACACCTCCCCCAACAGGCTTTCGATTAACGGCCACAAACGTTCGAACGACGACGCCTGGGAGAAGAAGGGGATCGCGGCGCCCCCTCCCTCCTCGGACGCGTCCGCACTCCCCCGACTCGACAGGGAATCCCCGACACCGGCCACTTCCCGCCCACCCCCTCGGAACTCAGACCGGGAACGTTAGTCAGCTCGGCGCGGGAGGGGGAAAACAAAAGGATCATGTTCACACGTGCGGGTTATATGAATTCGAAAGGCTTGACGTTCCCGGTTCCGTACGGCAATAGTCCCTGGGCGCCTCCCTGTTGGCGGCACCGGAATCCGTCCGCCCCGCGCCGGGGACGGAATCCCGTGGGGCCCGTGCGGGGACGCGGTTCGCCGCGGGTCCGCCGCACCCCGTCCCGAGCGGGGCCGCGACCCATGCCCTCGGCCGGCCCCACGGCCGCCCCCCTGACGGAGGTCACATGCTGCAACCGCTCCTGGTCGGACTCGGTCGGTCCGGTGTCGGGCTCCATCTGCGGACCCTTCGGAAACTGGCCCACCGCCCCGTCCCGTTGGTGCGCTTACCGGCGGTCGGCTGCGACCCCCGCGCCGCCGACCTCGCCCTCGACTCCCCCGACCTCCTCGTCGTGCCCACCCTGGAGGACGCCCGGTCCCGCCTGGACCCGACCGACACCGTCGTCCACCTGTGCACTCCCCCGGGCAGACGCCTGCCCGCCCTGCGCACCCTGGCCGAGCTCGGCTTCCGGCGGGTACTCGTCGAGAAGCCGCTCGCCGCCGACCGGGACGAACTCGACGCCCTGGTGCGGTTGCGCGAGGAAGCCGCCCTCCACCTGGTCGTCGTGGCGCACTGGACCACCTCGCAGCTGGCCGCACGGCTGCGCGCGCTGGTGCGTTCCCACGGACTGGGAACCCTGCGCGGCATCACCATCGACCAACACAAGCCCCGGTTCGCCCGGTCCTTGGCCAACCACGGCCATCCGAGCGCCCTGGACGTCGAGATCCCGCACGGCCTCGGCCTGGCGCTCGACCTGGCCGGCCCCGCGGACCTGCACACCGCGCACTGCTGGGACCTGCGGTGCCCGGACCGCACCCTGCCCCGACTCGGCGGTGCCCGGGTCGAACTCCGCCACCACAACGGCGTCCTGACCCGTCTGCGCTCCGACCTCGGGGCGCCCGTCCGACAGCGCAGCGTGGTGTGCGCCTTCGACCACGGCACGGCCACCGCCCACTTCCCGCTCAGCGAGGACGACCACCACGCCCAACTCGTCCTCGACCCCGGTCCGACCGCCGGCGAGGGGGCCGCCGGCGCCGATCACCACGTCCTCCACGACGACGCCCTCACGGACTTCCTCGCCCACGCCTACCGGGCCTTCCGATCGCCCGGGGCGACGGGCCCGAGCCCGGCGTCCGGCCCCCGCACCGACTTCCCCGCCGCCCACGACGCCGCTCGCCTGCTCTGCGAGGCCAAGGAGCGCTGCGCCACGCCCCACGACCCGACCGGGACCCATGACTGACCCCGCACCGCACCGCTTCGGCCCGCTGACCGGCATCGGCGACGAGGCCGCCCACGCCCTGCCCGACCAGATCGCGGCCGTCCACCGACTGGGCTGGCGACACCTGGAACTGCGCAACGTCGACGGCACCGCACTGGCCGACCTCGACCGCACCGCCTTCCGCGCCCTCGTCCGACGGCTGTCGGACGCCGGGATCGGCGTCGCCGCGGTCGCCTCCCGGGTCGGCAACTGGTCCCGGCCCGTCACCGGCGACTTCGACCTCGACCTGCGAGAACTCGACACCCTGGCCGACCGGTGCGCGGCCCTGGACTGCCGCATCGTACGGATCATGTCGTATCCCAACGACGGCCTCGACGAAGCCGACTGGGCCGACCGCGTCCTCGACCGCACGGCCCGCCTCGCGGAACGCGCCGCCGCGGCGGGCCTCGTCCTCGCCCACGAGAACTGCGCGGGCTGGGCCGCCGACCGGGCCGACCGCGCACTGCGCCTGGTGCACGCCGTGGACAACCCGGCGCTACGGCTGCTGTTCGACACCGGCAACGGCGTCCCCCACGGCTACGACGCCCTCGCCCTGCTGCGCGAGGTGGCGCCCCACGTCGTCCACGTCCACGTCAAGGACGCCGTGCGCGCCCCGGACGGCACCACCCTCTACACCCTGCCCGGCCACGGGGACGCGCAGGTCGCCGAGTGCCTACGCGTCCTGGCGGCACACGGCTACCGCGGCGCCCTCTCCCTGGAACCGCACCTCGCGATCCAGCCGCACGCCGACCTGCTCCGGCACGGCGAGGACGCCCCGGACCTCTTCGTCAGGGCCGGACGGGCGCTCACCGGGCTGCTGACCACCGACCGGCACCCCGTCGGGAGGCCGGAGTGAGCACCCTGTTCACCGACCGTGACCGCGAGCTCCTGCTCGCGCTCCTGCGCCTGCGGACCGTCAACCCGCTGGAAGGACCCGAAGGCGCGGCCTCCCCGGGGGCGTTGGCCGAAGCCCAGCGGAGGTACGCGGCAGCCGCCGCGGCGACGGGACTGCGCACCGTGCTCCACGCGAGCCCGCCCCCGACCGTGCTGGAGCGCCCCGGGGTGCCCGCGCCGGTCCTCCGCGCCGCCCGCGACCCCGGCTTCCTCGCCGCCCAGCCCAGCCTGCTGCTGCGCCTCGGCCCCCCGCAGCCCCCCGCCCGCACCCTGATGTTCAACGTCCACCTCGACACCGTCGCCGGGGCCGAACCCGTCGCCTTCGACGGCGTGCGGTTCACCGGACGCGGCTCGGCGGACGCCAAGGGACCCGCGGTCGCCCTGCTCGCCGGGTTGCGGGCGGCAGCCGCCCACCCACGGGTGGGGTCCGCGCTCTCGGTCCTGGTCCAGGCGGTCGCGGGAGAGGAGGGCGGCGCCCTCGGCACCTACGGCACGCGCCCCCTGATCGAGGCCGGACACTACGGACGCCTCAACGTGTTCTGCGAACCCACCGGGCTGGTCGCGCTCCCCCGGGCCACCGCCGCCATGACCGCCCGGATCACCGTCACGGGTCGGGACGCGATCGACGACCGCCCGGACGCCGGGCACAACGCGAGCGTGCTGCTGGGCTTCCTCGCCCACCACCTGGCGCGAGGTCTCGACGGCGCCGTGCCCGGCACCCGGGTCTGCGTCGCCGGACTCCACACCGGGCACCTCCACAACCGGGTGCACGGCACCGGCACCCTCCTGCTGAACCTCTCCTACCGCACCACCCGGGGCGGGGCCCGGCTCGCCGACGCGGTCGCCGAGCACCTCGACGCGGGGCTGCACTCCTTCGGCGAAGCCTTCGGCGCGACCCGGGAGTTCAGCCGTACCGCCCGGGACGCCGCGCGCATCACGCGACTCGACTGGGACAAGCGGGACCTGCCCGCCCTGGACAACCCCCGACCGTGGGCCGATCGACTGCTCGCCCGGGCCGGCGCCCTGCCCGCACCGCCAAAGGACCCGGGCTTCACCTGCGACGCCATCTGGGCCGCCGGCCTGGAGGACGCCCACACCACCGTGCTCGGCCCGGGCCGGCTCGACGCCAACCGGGCGCACGCCGAAGGCGAGTTCATCGACCTGGACGACCTGGAGGCCTACGCCCACCTGGTCCACCGGCTCACCACGCTGTACGCCGAGAGCCTGCCGCCCCGGGACGACACCGGCGACACCGGCCGGCCCCGGCGGGCTTCCGCCCGACCGTCATCCCCTCACCCCTCCCAGGAATCACCATGACCACACCGCCCGCACCCGCCCCGACCGACGGGAACGCTCCCGTCCTCGTGGACCATCCACGGTTGCGCACCGCCCTCACCGAGTTCTTCGCCCGGCACGGCCTGCCGTCCGCTCGCGCCGAACTGGCCGCCGACGCACTCTGCCACGGCGATCTCACCGGCCACGCCTCCCACGGGGTCTTCAACCTCGCCCGGCTCTACCTGCCCCTGCTGGAGTCCGGCCGGTGCGACCCGGGGGCCACCCCGCGCACCCTCACCGACCTGGGCGCCTGCGCCCTGGTCGACGCCGAGCGGGCGCTCGGCCTCTGGGCCGCGGCCGAGGCCATGGACGACGCCGTCGCCCGCGCCCGCCGCCACGGGGTGGGACTGGTGTCCGTGCGCGGCGCCACCCACTTCGGGTGCGCCGGCTTCCACGCGGCGCGCGCCGCCGAGGCCGGCATGATCGGCGTGGTCATGAGCAACTGCGGTGGACAGCGCATCGCCTGCCCGCCCGGCGGCACGCTGCCGATGCTGGGCACCAACCCGCTGAGCGTGGCCGCGCCGGCCCTGCCCGGACACCCGTTCCTCCTCGACATGGCGACCACCACCGCCCCGTCCGGGCGCGTCCGGCTGGCCGCCCGCGAAGGCCGTCCGGTGCCGGGCGGCTGGCTGGAGGACGCGGCGGGGAACCCGGTCACCGACCCGGCCGCCTTCGACCGCGGCGAAGCGTTCCTGCGCTGGTTGGGCGGCACCCCGGACGAGGGGGTCCACAAGGGCTACGGGCTCGGGCTCGCGGTGGAGCTGCTGGCCGCGGTGGCCTCCGGCGCCGGTCGGGGTCCCGCGCCCGCCGCCCTCGACGGCGACGGCGGCCCGCACGGCCGCGACGACGACATCGGCTTCCTCCTCCTCGCCCTCGCGCCCGACGTGCTGCGCCCCGGCGCCGACACCCCGGCCGAGGCCCGGTCCCTGTTCACCGCCCTCACCGACTGTCCGCCCCGGCCGGGGCGACCCCCCGTGCGCTACCCGGGCTGGCACGAGGCGGAACGCGCCCGTCTGCGCCGCCGGGACGGGATTCCGCTGCCCGGACACGTCCACGAGGAGCTCGCCGCCCTCGGATTGTTCGCCCCCGCGACGGGAGGCGCCCGATGACGCGTCCCCTGCGGTTGGGCGTGATCGGCCTCGGCGCGATCTCCCCCTACTACCTCGCCGCCGCCGAGCGCTCCCCGCGCTGGGAGCTGGCCGCGGTCTGCGACACCCGCCCGGCCCGTCCGGACCTCGACGCGCCGCACTTCCGCGACCACCGCGAACTGCTGGACCGGGTCCGGCCCGACGCGGTGGTCGTCGCCGTCCCCAACCACGCGCACCTGGAGGTGTGCCGGGACGCCCTGCTCGCCGGGGTGCCGGTCTGCGTGGAGAAGCCCCTGGCGCTCACCGCGGCCGAGGGGCGCACCCTGGTCGACCTGGCGACGGTCCGGGCGGTTCCGCTGATGACGGCCTTCCACCGCCGTTACAACGCGGCGGTGCACGATCTGCTGGACCGGATCGGCGACCGCCCCGTCCGCTCGGTGCGGGTGCGGTACCTGGAACGCATCGAGGAGCACCTGGGCGGCGAGGACTGGTACCTCGACCCGGCCCGGTGCGGCGGCGGCTGTCTCGCCGACAACGGCCCCAACGCCTTCGACCTGGTACGGCAGTTGATTCCCGACGTGACCCTCTCGGTGACCGCGGCGGAGGTCCGGCGCGACACCTCGGGGACCGACCGGCAGGCGGTGGTCGAGCTGCGCGCCGGCGCCGCATCGGCACGGGTGGAGCTGGACTGGTCGTACCCGGGGGAACGCAAGGACCTGGAGGTCGTGCTGGCCGACGCGTCGACGCTCCGGGCAGACGTGCTCGCCGGGCACACCGGCTTCAAGGGCTCCCTGTGGCACGAGTACGAGGCCCTGCTGGCCGAGTTCGCCGCCCTGGTCGAAGGACGTGCGGCCCTGGACCGGGGCGCGCACGGCGGCCTGCGGGCCCTGGAGCTGGTGGAGGCCGCCTACGCCCTCGCGGCCGAGCGGGCCGAGGGGGCCGACCCGGCGACGGCGAACACGGGCGCGGACCGGTGAACCCCGTGGAGGACGGCCCCAAGCGGACGGTCACCGGGCGGGTGGTGAAGGTGCTGGTCCACCGCCGCACCGACCGCGGCATGCGGCTCCAGGAGTACGCGTCCCGCTGTGTGCGCCGGGGCGAGGTGCACGAGTTGGTCACGACCGACCAGGGGGACACGGCTCCCGGGGCCAGGATCGACCGGGTGGGGTTCCTGGGCTTCGCCGAGTTGGAGCACGGCGGGGTCATCGACCGCGGGGACACGGTGACGGTCGACGGCGTCGAGATCGGCACCGTCCTCGGTTTCGACGGCTGTCACCTGCCCAACCACCTCAACATCCTCGTCCGCGCCCGTGCCCCGCTCACCGGTTCCGACCTGGGGTTGGGGCCGGAGGCTCCGGTGGTCTTCCGGCAAGGGCCCCCCGTGGAACGGCGGTAGGCGCCCGGGAAGCCGTGGCGTGCGCGAACGAGCGGGCCGGACGGTCGCTGACGCCGTCCGGCCCGCTCGTTCCGTGCCCCGCCGCCCCCGCCCGGCCCGTGGTACGGACCACGGGCCGGGTGCAGGGGGACGGCGGGGGTCCGGGGCGCTCAGCCCAGCAGTTCGACGTCCAGCCGACCGAAGTGGAACTCCCGCAGGACGCGCAGCAGTTCGTCCTCGGACAGCAGGCCGTTGCCGTCGGTGTCCACCTTGTCGAACAGCCCCTCGCTCTCACCGGCCGGCAGGCCGATGCCGACCAGCCAGGAACGGAACTCGGAGGCGTCGATCTGCCCGTTGTGGTCGTCGTCGCAGATGCCGATGATCGCCTTGACCAGCGGGGAGAGCGCACGGTTGAAGCTGGCCTCGCCCTCGCTGAAGAGCAGGGCGCCGGTGACCTCCAGGAACTGCTCCCGGGTGAGGCCCTGTCCGGCGGGGACCCCGGCGAGCCCGGCGAGGTGCTCGTAGAGACCGACGAACGCGGCGGTGAGGGCCTCGGCCTGCGGCGAGTCGCTGCGGCCGATGTTCTCGGCGATCCGCGAGGCTTCGGCCTGGAAGTCACCGGCTTCGAGCAGCCCGTTGCCGTCGGTGTCCCACCGCTGGAAGCGCTTCTCCAGGCGGGCGTTGGCGATGGCGGTGCTCATGATGGTCTCCTAGCGGATGAGTGGTGACGCGGGAGGGACCGGCGGTCCCCCCGTCCGCGCGGTCCGTCCTTCGACCGCACGGGGACTGTGGGCCCCGCGGCGTGCGCGGGGGCGCGACCTCGACGGGCCGCGAGGGGTGGCGGCGTCAGAGCAGGGTGACGCGGCGGCCGGCGGCTCTGCCCCGGGTGTCGAGGAGCGCGCAACGGGCACGGACCAACTGGCCCATGTCGTAGCAGGGATGTTCCTGGAGCAGGATGGCGAGGTCGCTGTCGTCCAGGGCGGTCGTCAGTTCCGTGGCGCGGGACAGGGGGCGCCCCTCCACCGAGAAGCCGTCCACGTACGGGTCGTGGTAGCTGACCTCCACCCCCACCGCACGCAGTCCTGCGGCCACGGGCCGGGCGGGACTCTCCCGGACGTCGGCGACCCCGGGTTTGTAGGCGACGCCCAGCAGCAGCACCCGCGCGCCGCGCGGATCGCCGCGGACCTCGGTCAGCAGACGGAGCGCACGTTCGACCACGTGCCCGGGCATGCGACCCAGGACGTCGTGCGCGGCGGCGAGCATGCGGAAGGGGAAGCCCTGCGCGGCGGCTCCGGCCGCCAGGTAGTGCGGGTCCACGGGGATGCAGTGGCCGCCCACTCCGGCCCCGGGCGTGAACGGCGCGTAGCCGAACGGCTTGGTGGCCGCGCAGTGCAGGACGTCCCAGGTGTCGATGCCGCTCTCGTGGCAGAACAGGGCGATCTCGTCGACGAGGGCGATGTTGACGTACCGGTAGGTGTTCTCCAGCAGCTTCGCCATCTCGGCTTCCCGGGTGCCCCGGGCGACGACGAGGTTGTCCACGAGCCGCCCGTAGAAGGCGGTCGCGCGCTTGGCGCAGCGGGGCGTGTGCCCGCTGACGATCTTGGGGGTGCTGCGGACGGTCCAGTGCGCGTTGCCCGGGTCGATCCGCTGGGGCGAGTAGGCCAGGTGGAAGTCGTCGCCGGCCCGTAAGCCGCTGGCGTCCTCCAGCAGGGGACGCACCAGGTCGCGCGTGGTGCCCGGGTAGCTGGTGGACTCCAACACGACCAGGGCGCCGGGACGCAGTTCGGTCGCCACGCTCCGGGTCGCCGCCTCCACCGAGGAGAGGTCCGGCGTTCCGTCCTGGGCGAGGCCGGTGGGCACGCAGATCACCACGGTCCGTGCCGCGCCCAGGACCGTGGGGTCGACGGTCGCCTCGAAGCCCGCGCCGAGCATGGCCGCCACCTGTGCGTCGTCGACTCCGCCCACGTGGGACCGGCCGGCCGACAGCCCGTTCACCACCGTCTCGGACACGTCCAGGCCCACGGTGCGCAGACCGGCCTCCGTGGCCCGGTGTGCCAGGGGGAGCCCGACGTGGCCCAGGCCCACGACGACGAGATCGACGGACATTCGCAAGGAAGTGCTCCAGGAGGACGTGAGCGGTGGGGGTGCGGTCAGGCAGAGGGACTGCCGTTTCCGGGGACCACGACGAGGGCGGGACCGAGGCGGAGCGGATCGATCTGCACGGCGACGGGACGCTGCGACCGGCCCGTGTCGCACATATGAAGATCCTTTCGGCTCCGCGTGAGGCAAGTGTCGCCCCCCACCGGAACGGTCCTCGCAATTCTCGACGCCGTTCCCACGAACGAGTGATCTTGACCGGACGGCATTAACGAACTGTTCGAAATGAGAGGGGGCGAAGAGGGCTCGTTTCGAACTCATGACCACACGTCATGGGCCAACGGGCCCGGGCCGGAATGTCAACTGGCTCTGGACACGCGTCAGATGACGTCCGATATCACGGAGAATCCCTCGGCTCCACATCCCGGCGAGGAGCGGAATCGATCCGGGGCCCCTCAGGTGGGGAGGTGGAAGGGAACGGTGGTGATGACGATCTTCGGCAGCCGGCGCAGGGCACGTCGCAGCCGGGTGGCGGTGCGACTGTGCAGGAACCGGTGGCGACGGCGGCGGGTGACCACCTCGGGGAGGAGCACGGTGAGCGTGAGGTCGGGGTGGAGGCGGTGCAGGGTCTCGATGTAGTGCACGAGGGGTGCCACCACGGCGCGGTACGGGGAGAGGACGATCTGGAGGGGCAGGTGATCGCCCCACAGCTCCCAGTAGGCGCGGAACCGCCGGGCCTCCTCGTCGGTGGTGCTGATGTGGACGGTCAGGACCGGCTGCGCCAGGGACGCCGCGTACGCGAGGGTGCGCATGGCGGCGAGGTCGAGGGTGGCGATCGCGACCACCGACAGGTGGTGCACCTCCTGCGGGATCTCCTCGGCCTCCAGGTCCTCGCGGGCGCCACCGCCGCGCACCGCCGGGGCGAGCGGTCCGGTGCCCGTGGCGGCCGGGATGTCGACGGCGTGCGGTCGCAGGCGGAGCGCCTCCCGGGCGACGGCGTAGTGCCGCTGGATACGGGTCGTCACCCACAGGAAGAGGGCGATCGCGATGAGCGCCACCCAGGCCCCGGAGGTGAACTTGCTGAGGCCCGCGGTCAACAGGACCAGCCCGGAGAGCACGGCCCCGGTGGCGTTGAAGACCAGACTCTTGCGCCAGTGCGCGTCCCGTCGACGCCACCAGTGGACGACCATCCCCGTCTGGGAGAGCGTGAACGCGAGGAACACCCCGACCGCGTAGAGCGGGATCAGGGCCCCGGTGCGGCCGTCGAAGGCGACGTACACCGCCGCCGCGGCCAGGGAGAGGAGCACGATGCTGTTGCTGTAGGCGAGGCGGTCGCCGAGCCGCAGGAAGACCTTGGGCGCGTAGTCGTCGCGGGCCAACAGGGAGAGCACCCGCGGGAAGTCGTTGTACGCGGTGTTGGCGGCCAGCAACAGCACCGCGGCGGTGGCCGCCTGGACGTACACGTAACCCCAGCCCTGCCCGAAGGCGAGGTGGGCGAGTTGGGACAGGACCGTCTCCTGCGCCCGGGGGACCACTCCGGCGAGGTGGCTCAGGACGACGATGCCGGCGAACATCGTGATCAGCAGCCCCACCATCCACGTCAGGGTGGTGCGGGCGTTGCGCCACTCCACCGGCCGGAAGGCCGGGACGGCGTTGGAGATGGCCTCGATGCCGGTCATGGCCGTCGCCCCGGAGGAGAACGCACGGGTGATCAGCAGCAGCCCGACCGCCTCGACGACCGGGACCCGGGGTGCGGGGGCCGCGGCGAAGCCGCCCCGGGCGGCGTCGACCAGGCCGAACGCGATCAGCGCGCCCATGGCGACGACGAACGCGTAGGTGGGGGCGGCGAAGAGGGCGCCCGCCTGGCGGATGCCGCGCAGGTTGCCGGCGAGGAGCACGAGGATCACCGCCACCCCCAGGGGAACCCTCCAGGGCGTCAGTCCCGGGAGCGCCGAGGTGATGGCGGCCACCCCCGAGGCGATCGACACGGCGACGGTGAGGACGTAGTCCGTCATCAACCCGGCTGCCGCGACCAGCCCGGGCACCGGCCCCAGGTTGTCGCCCGCCACGATGTAGGAACCGCCGCCGTGCGGATACGCCCGGATCGTCTGACGGTACGACAGGCCCACGGCCAGCATGAGCAACACGATCACCGCGGCGACCGGAAGGGAGTACCCGAGGCCCACCGTTCCGGCCAGCACCAGGACCGCCAGCATCGCCTCCGGCCCGTACGCCACCGAGGACAGGGCGTCCGCGGAGAGCACGGGCAGGGCCACCAGCTTGCGCATCCGCTCCGTCACGAAGGCCGAACTCGCCAGGGGAGCGCCCAGCAGGACGCGGCGGGCCCGGGACGCGGCCGGGGGAACCGGAGCCCCCTGCTCGACCGCGCTCCGTCCGTCCCCGGCGCGCGTGCGCAACGGGGGGAGCGGCACCAGCCGCCCGAACCACGCCGGCGCGGCCTCGGCCGTCACCGGGAAGCGGCCCACGTCGGGCTCCAGGGGCAGGGCCCGCCGCCACACCGCGGGCTGAGCCGAGACCCGCCCCCAGGCCCGTCCGACCCGGCGCAGCGCCCGCACCTGCTCCTCGTTCATGCCCGGCAGCACCGCCGCCGGACCCGGAGGTCCCGCCGTGTCGCCGCTCCGGCGACCGCGCCCGTCTGTCACACCGGACATCGTGGACGCGGACTCCGACCTGGTCCGTCAGCGACACCCGGGGACCGCCGATGCACGGGCCCGGCGCTTGTAGGCTCCCGGGATGGCATGCACGAGCATTCCGCACTGCTTCCTGTGACCGGAGGGCACTGAGGGCGACGCCGAACGGCATCGCCCTCCTCGGCGTGCCCGCGGCACGACCGGCCGCGCGATCCGCCCGAGCGGAGCGTCCGGTGCGGTCCCGCACGTGGGCACGGTCCCCTTCCCACCGCCCTGACCAGGAGTGCCGTGTTGCTTCGCCCTGCCCTCGAACTCTTCCTCGACGTGTTGCGCTGCCCCCTCTGCCGCACGTCCCGGCTCCACCCCGAACGCGGCGCGCTGCGCTGTCCCGCCGGCCACGGTTTCGACATCGGCCGCCACGGCTACGCCGCTCTGCTCGCCGGCACCCGTGCCACCAGTGGCGACGACGCGGCCATGGTCCGGGCCCGGAACCGGTTCCTGGCCGGGGGCGGGTACGCCCCCGTCCGCAGCGCCGTGGCCGCCCTGGCCGCAGAGCCCCGGCCGGAACGGGCCGCCGTCCTGGACGTGGGGTGCGGCACGGGCCACTACCTGGCCGGGGTGCTCGACCGGTTGCCCGACGCGCACGGCCTGGGTCTGGACACCTCGGCGCGTGCACTGCGTTCGGCGGCCCGGGCACACGGGCGGGCCGCCGCCGCGGCCTGGGACGTCTTCCGTCCCTTCCCCCTGGCCGACGAGGCGGTCGACGTGGTCCTGAACGTCTTCGCCCCGCGCAACCCGGCCGAGTTCCACCGGGTGCTCCGCCCCGCCGGAAGGCTGGTCGTCGTCCGCCCCACCCCGCGACACCTGGGCGAACTGCGCCGACGGCTGACGGCGATGCCCCGCGTCGACCCGGTCAAGGAGGACCGGCTGCACCGGGCGCTGGACCCGTCCTTCGAGGCCGTCGCGACCGTGCCGGTGGAGTACGTCCTGCCCCTCACCGAGGCCCTGGCCCTGGACCTGGTGGGGATGACGCCCGGCGCCCGCCACCTCGACCCGGCGGCGCCGGTGGACGGCCGCGCCCTGCCCCGGGAGGTCACCGTCTCCGTCCTGGCCACCGCCTACCGACCGCGGTGACCGGACACCGCGCACGGCGCCGGCGACCACGAAACGGCCGGCGATTCACCGTTCCCCCGACCGGTCGCCATTCCGCAATAAGGACTAGGACCAAGGTATCAGCGGCATTCGTGCATGATTCACGGAAACCTCCCGGTAATCTCGGCAGGAAAGTCGCCCCATTCGACGCGTTGAATTCCCTCGTTCCCCTCGGAACGTCTCTCCGCGCACCACTGCAACCGAATCGGCCGCAGCGCCCGCGCGTGAGGACGCACCGCCCGCGCAGAGAAGAGTGCCCCATGCCGTACGCCGATCACCCCCAGGGCTCCGTCCACTACGAGGTCGAAGGAAGCGGCCCGGGCCTGGCCCTCATCCACGGAGTCGGCGGCAGCGCCGAAGGAGCCTTCGGCACCGTCGTCGAGGCCCTCGCCCGGAAGCACACCGTGGTGCGCCCCAACCTCAGCGGAAGCGGGGAGACCACCGACGGAGGCGGTCCGCTGGTCCTCCAGCAGCTCGCCGAACAGGTGGCCGGCGCCCTGGAGGCCAGCACGGACGGACCGGCTGACGTGCTGGGATTCTCCCTGGGCGGAGCGGTGGCGGCGACCTTGGCGGCCACCCGGCCCGAGCTCGTCAACCGACTCGTCCTGGTCGGCTCCTGGGCGTACCCCGACCCCCGGCACCGGTTCTACTTCGAGACCTGGGCCAAGTTGCTGACCGCCGACGTCGACCTGTTCAGGCGGTTCACCACGCTGACCGGGTTCAGCCCGGCCACCGTGAACGGCTGGGGCGACGAGGGGCTGGCCGCCTCGCTTGAGAACCACGCCTGGCCCGAGCCCGGCATCGCGCGCCAGGTCGAGGTGGGCCTCCACAGCGACGTCCGCGACCTGCTGCCGAAGATCACCGCTCCGACCACGATCATCGGATTCGGCCAGGACGAAATGATTCCCGTCGAGGGTTCACGGCACCTGCACGCCGGAATTCCCGGCAGCAAGCTCATCGAACTGGAGAAGCAGGGCCACATGGACTGGATCGGGAATCCGGACGAGATGCTGGGACTGCTCCGCGACATCCTCGGCTGACCCGCGCCGACGGAAGTCAGCCCGTACCGGACGCTCCCGTGTCGCCGGCCAGTCGCGGCGCGGGGGCTTCCGGGCGGGCCGCCCGCGCGGGAGCCGGCCCCGTCCCGCGCCACGAGCGCACCACGGGGGGCGACACCGCACGCCACCAGGGGTCCACGGGGAGGTCCCCGGCCGGTTCGAAGGGCTCGCCCGGGCGGGGCAGGGCCACGGGCTGCGCCGCCTCCTCGGCCGCGTCCGCGGTCCACTCCCCCGGCTCCGCCCAGGCGTGCGGAGCCAGGTTGAAGGTTCCCCAGTGGATCGGCAACAGCACCCCGTGCGGCCGGCCGCCCTGGAGGTCCAGGTGGGCGCGCACGCCCTGGGACGGCAGCATGTGGATGTCCATCCAGAACTCGCTGTAGGCGCCGATCTGGATCATCGTCACGTCGAACGGACCGTGCGCCGCGCCGATCTCCCGGAACCCCTCGAAGTACCCGGTGTCACCACTGTGGTACGCACGGTGGCGGTCGCCCTCGACGACCCAGGAGGCCCAGAGGGTGTGCTGCCGGTTGCGCAGGCCGCGGCCGCAGAAGTGGCGGGCGGGGGTCGCGGTGAGGGTGAGGCCGCCGATCCGGGTGGACTCCGTCCAGTCCAGTTCGCGCAGCCGGTCCGGCCGCACGCCCCAGCGCTCCAGATGGGCGCCGACCCCGAGCGGCACCGCGAACACGGTGTCCGTGCCGGCCAGCGCCTTGATGGTGGGCATGTCCAGGTGGTCGTAGTGGTCGTGGGAGATGACGACGGCGTCGACCTCGCCCAGCGCGGCCAGCGGCAGCGGGAGGGGGTGCAGCCGCTTGGGGCCGGCGAAGGCGAACGGGGAGCAGCGCTCGCCCCAGACCGGGTCGAACAGCACCCGGTGCCCGTCGATCTCGGCGAGCACGCTGGAGTGTCCCATCCAGGTGATCCGCAGCCCGGACTCCGGAGGGCGGGAGAGTCGCGCGGCGGTGTCCCGGTGGACCGGGATCGGGCCGCGGGGGGCGCGCAGGACGCGCTGTTCCTTGTCGAAGTAGACCTTCGCGAAGCCCCTCGCGGATCCCGAGGGGCGCGTCCGGGTCTCCTCGGGATTGCGGAACGCCCCCCGTACGAAGTGCGGCGAGCGGTGGATCCGGGCCAGCCGCTCCCCCGACGGATCCGCGCCGAAGGCCGCGGGCCGCAGGGCGCGCAGTCCGGAACGCAGGGAACGCGCGGGGGGCGGTGGGGTCACGTGGTCTCCTCGGGCATGCGGTCGGCGTTCCCATTATGGGCGGGGCCCCGGTGCGTCCGGGAGGGTCGGCGCGTCGTGCCCGGCCGGCGTCTCCCCGCGGCCCGGGCCGGGGCCGCGCGGGCCGGGATGTCACATCCGGCGGGGCCCATCCGTCGTACGGGTGAGACAGCCTGCACCCCGTACGTCCGGAGGGCGATGACCATGACCCGCGTTTCGATGAATCCACCCCGTACCCCCTTCTACCGCGCCGTCGAGTGGTACGCGAAGCGGTCGTACGGTCGGGTGCTCGACCCGGTGCGGGCCGCGGGACACCATGCGGGGGTGTTGCGGGCCGTGTTGGGCTTCGAGCGGTCCGCCGCGAAGTGGAACCGGCTCGACCCGACGTTGAAGGCACTTGCGGAAATGGGGTCCGCGACCGTGATCGGCTGCTCGTGGTGCGTGGACTTCGGCTACTGGGAGAGCAGCCGCCGGGGCGTGCCCGCGGCCAAGCTGCGCGGGGTGCCGTCCTGGCGCACGAGCGAGGTGTTCACCGCCGTGGAGCGGGACGTCCTGGAGTACGCGGAGGCCATGACCGCGACTCCGCCCGCGGTGACGGACGGGTTGGCCGACCGGCTGCGGGACGGGTTGGGGGAAGCCGCCTTCGTGGAGCTGACCGCGGTGGTGGCGCTGGAGAACCTGCGGTCGCGCACGAATGCGGCGCTCGGATTGAGCAGTCAGGGGTTCAAGGACTCCTGTGAGGTCCCGCCCCCGCCGGGGTCCTGATCCGTGCCCGGGCCTCCGGGGTGTCGGAGGCCCGGGCAGGGCTCCCGCCGTTCGACGCGCAGCGGTTCCGGCGGGCGGCCCGGCGGTCCGTCTCGCGGGAGGGGCACGGGGGCTCCGGAATCCCGCCCGGACGGCTGATCAGGTCGCGTTGACAGGCCCCTGACGGGGTCCCGATACTGACCGGCACTTCAGTTCCTTCGGGGCCGGCCGGCCCGGGCCCTGCCTCCCTCTCGGGCTGTCGTGGGCCGTCGCGGTCCCCGTGATCCGCCCCAGCCCCAGGAGTGCGCGTGTGCAGTCTCCCGTCCCGGCCAGACCCCCTGATATCCCTCGTGTGGACCGACCACGTCACCTCTCGGCGGGGGTACTTCGTGGTGGACCGGTTAGTGCGCGGGGTGGCGAGCGGCGGCCTGCGGATGCGCCGGGGGTGCACCTCGGAGGAGGTCACGGCGCTGGCCCGGGGCATGACGGTGAAGGAGGCCCTGCGCTACGACCCGAAGGCGCGCTCCGTGCCCCTGGGCGGCGCGCAGGGCGGCATCGACTGCGATCCCCGGGATCCGGCGGCGTACGGGGTGCTGGTGCGGTTCCTGCGGGCGGTGCGCCCCTACGTCGAGCGGTGCTGGACGACCGGGGAGGACCTGGGCCTGAGCCAGGAGACCGTGGACCGGGCCAGCAACGAGGCGGGGCTGGTGTCGAGCGTGCAGGCGGTGTACCCGCTGTTGGACGACGCGGGCGGCGGACACGAGCGGCTGGCGGACGCGTGCGCGGTCGAGGTCGACGGGATCGGGCTGGCCGAGTTGGTGGGCGGTTGCGGAGTGGCCGAGGCGGTGCTCGCCGCACTGGACCACGGCCGGACGCCGTACGCGGGCACCCGGGTGGCCGTCCAGGGGTTCGGCACGATGGGCGGGGCGACGGCGCGCTTCCTGGCCCGGGCCGGATTGACGGTGGTCGCGGTCTGCGACGACCGGGGAGCCCTGGTCAATCCGTCCGGCTTGGACGTGGAGGCGTTGCTCGCGGCGCGCGACGGCTTCGGGACCGTGGACCGGTCGGCGCTGCGGGAGGGCGATCGGGAGATGCCCGGCGGTGACGCCTGGCTCTCCGTCGATGCGGACGTCCTGGTTCCGGCCGCGCTCTCCCACGTCATCGACGGGACCAATCAGCACCGGGTGACGGCGCGGTGGATCGTCGAGGCCGCGAACATGCCCGTGCTTCCGGCGGCCGAGTCGTTGATGGCGGGGCGCGGGATCGCCGTCCTGCCGGACGTGGTGGCCAACTCGGCGACCCACGCGTGGTGGTGGTGGACCCTCTCCGGCGACCTCGCGGCGGAGCCGGAGGCGGTGTTCGCCCGGGTCCGCACCTCGGTGCGCGAGTCGATCGGGCGGGTGCTGGCCCGGGCGGAGGCCGACGGCACGAGTGCCCGGGCCGCCGCGCACGCCCTGGCCGGCGAGAACCTGGCGGAGATCACGGAACGGTTCGGGGCGTACGACTGAGCCTCGGGCGTGACGACGACCCCGGCCGGGGCCCGCGGGCCCCGGCCGGTCCGCCGGGTGCGTCATGAACACATAAGGTTGGGGGGTGGCGAGAGTGCGGTTGAGCGTCGGCGAGCGGCGCGAGGAGTTGGTGCTGGCCGCCATCGAGCAGATCGAGGCGCGGGGCGTGGCGGCCGTGCGGATCGCCGACGTGGCCGCGGCCCTCGGGGTGAGCAATGCGCTCGTCCTCTACCACTTCGCCTCCAAGGAGAAGCTGGTCGCTGCCGCGTTCACGCACGCGGCCGAGGCCGATCTGGCGCGGCTGCGCGCCTCGCTGGCCCGTCGGACGAGCGCGGTGCGGCGGCTGCGGGCGGCCGTGCGGTGGTACGCGCCCACCGGTCAGGCCAAGGGGTGGCGGCTGTGGATCGAGGGGTGGGCGGTCTCCCTGCGGGAGCCCGCGCTCCGCGCGGTGACGCGGGACCTCGACCGGCAGTGGAAGTCCGCGATCGCCGAGGTGATCGCGGAGGGCGTCGCCGCCGGGGAGTTCGTCTGTGCGGACCCCCGGGCGACGGCCCTGCGCCTGACCGCGCTGCTGGACGGGCTGGCGGTCCAGGCAGCGGTCTACACGGGTAGTGTCTCCCGGGCCCGCCTCCAGCAGTGGGTGGACGAGGCACTGGCCAAGGAGCTGGGGCTCACGGCCGGGGAGTTGGCGGCCATCCCGCGCCGTTCCCGGGCCTGACCGCCGGGCTGACGGGCCACTGGTCAGGTCTCGCGCAGTGGTGCGTACTCCGCGGCGGTGAGGCCGAAGGTCCAGGCCACGCCCTCGCGGGCGGTCGTGGTGCTCGGCGGCACCCGGAGCCAGTAGGTGCGGCTGGTGCCGTCGGGTTCGGGCGTGGAGTTGACCACCTCGACCATCACCACGTCCTCGTCGCCGGCCAGGGGAATCGACCAGAGCCGGCCCGTCCCGTCGCGGTGCAGCGGCACCGCGCCGGACTCGGCGAGGTAGCGCTCGTAGCCGAAGTGCTCCAGCATCACCCGACGGAGCTCCGCGTTCTCCTCCTTCCTGATGCGCTCCGGGGTGAGTCCGGCGAGTTCGTCCAGGAACGCGCCCGGTACGGGCATGCCGCGCCAGGAGTGCAGGGCGAAGCCGTCCGGGTAGGCGACGGCCGGGCCGTCGGCGCGGTCGAGGCGGCCGGCCTCGTCGCGGTGGAGCACCAGGGGGCGTTCGCACACCACGGCGACCTTCTCGTACGGCCACCACCACCCGGCCGCGCGGGCGACGGCGGCGATGCCGCCCAGCGGGCCCTCGGTGTCGAAGGCGCAGAGCCAGGCGGCGTCGTGCTGCCCGAGCACCGCGTCGAGGAGCAGCAGCCGCAGCTCGCCCTCCTTGCGCACCCGTTCGGCGCGGCGGGCCGGGGCGTCCGGTGCCGTCTCCCGTCGGCCGGCGGGGCCGGTCGGGGCGGCCTCCTCGATCAGGCCCTGGCGCAGGCGTCGGACCAACAGGTCGGCGGACTCCCCCAACTGTCCGCCGGTGGTGGCCCAGTGCGCGGACCAGCCGAGCGGCCCGAGCGCGTCGAGCAGGCGGGCGCGTTCGGCGGCCCAGGGCACGTTGCGGACCGTGTCGCGCACGCAGGGCCCGGGTTCGCCGCCGAGGGCGTCGGCACCCCGGGCGATCAGGTGCACGGCGTGGTGGGGCGAGTCCGCCCACACGATCCGCTCCGGCTCGGCGAGCCCGGCGTTGCGGTAGGCGAGGCGCACCCCGGCCTCGGCGGACGGCCGGTCGGCGGCTCCCGTCGCCGAGGCCGTGGCCCGCCACCGCGCGACGCGTTCCAGCACGTCCCCGCCCGTTCCGTCCGTTGCCGCCTCGGCCACCTGCGCTGTCATGTTCCGCCGCCCGCTTCCTGGTGTTCGGTTCTGTTCTCGGGTTCTCGGGTTCTCGTGGTCTCGTGGTGCCGGTGGTGCCGGTGGTGCCGGTGGTGCCGGTGGTGCCGGGTGGTTCAGTCCGCGACGATGCGCACGGCGTCCGGTGCGTACTCCCGCTGCCTGACCACGCGGTACCAGCCCTTGGGCAGCGGGATCGCCGCGTGCTCCTCGTGCACCACCCGACCCCCGTCGGGGAGGTGCAGCAGGAACGGCCCGAGCGGCCCCGGTTCCCGGACCAACCGGCCCGGCCCCACGACGGCGTGGGCGTGGCCGGTGACCTCGCCGAGCGCCAGGATCAGCCGGCCCCGCGCGTCCCTCGGCTCCCCCGCCGCCTCGCGGGCGTTCGTCGGCACGGCCTCCGGCCGCACCGGTACGACGAGCACGTCTCCCTGCCGGTACATGGCTCTCCCCTCCGTTCCGCCGCCCGGTGCGACGACCCGGTTCCGACCGTAGGGGCGGGGTCTGACAACGGGGTCCGACCGGCCGTCCGGTCCGCTTCGCCGACCCCGTCAGCACGTCCTGTCAGTGGGACTTGGTACAACTTCAGGCACATCGGGCCCGAGGCCCTCGACCCGTCGTCCGGATTCCCTCCAGGAGCAGCGCATGATCTCGTCCTACCAGGAAACGCACTTCGGTCTGCCGGTCTTCGACTTCCCCCGGAAGGGCGAGGACGTTCCGGCGGTGTACCCGGAGGCCGGGTCGGTGACCTGGCGCGTCGCGGTCGCCTCGTACGACAACGAGGAGACCTGGGCGGAGGCGTTCGAGCGGTTCCGCGCGGCCGTCGACCTGCGCGGGGTGGTCGCCCTGATCGTGGGCGCGTGGGAGGAGCCGTACGACACCAGCCCGCGGTCCGTCATAGACGCGCTGGTGAGGGCCGGGGAGGAGCTCACGGAGCTGCGCTCGCTGTTCCTGGGCGAGATGTCCTCGGAGGAGTGCGAGATCTCCTGGATCACCCACACCTCCGTGAACCCGCTGCTGGAGGCCTTCCCCCGGTTGCGGGAGCTCACCGTCCGCGGCGCTTCCGGGCTGGAGTTCGCCCCGGTGCGGCACGAGGGCCTGGTCAGGCTGAGGTTGGAGGCCGGCGGCCTGCCCCGGGAGGTGGTCCAGGGGGTCGCCGGCAGCGACCTCCCCTCCTTGGAGGAGCTCGACCTGTGGCTCGGCACCTCGGAGTACGGCGGGGACGGCACGGTGGCGGACGTCGCGCCGATCCTGTCCGGGGCCCGACTGCCGGCGTTGCGGCACCTGGCCCTGCGCAACAGCGAGATCCAGGACGAGATCGCCGCGGCCACGGCCACCGCACCGGTCGTCGCCCAGCTCCGGGTCCTCGACCTGTCGATGGGGGTGCTCACCGACGAGGGCGCCGCGGCGCTGCTGTCCGGGCAGCCGTTGACCCACCTCGCCACCCTGGACCTGCACCACAACTACCTCGGCGAGGAGATGCGGGAGCGGGTGCGCCGGGCCCTGGGGCCGGCCGGGGTGACGGTGGACGTGGACCAGGACGACGCCGAGGAGTACGACCAGGGCGACGGCGACGTCTGGCGCTACGTGGCGGTGTCGGAGTAGCCGTGCGCGTCGAGTCCCCCCGTTTCGTGGTGGTCGGGAACCCCGACAACCGGCGCACCGCGTTCTTCCAGGACGCCGTGCGCGCCGCCGGGCTGCCCCCGGCTCGGGTGCTGCCCTGGCGTCAGGTGCTCCGCGGCGCCACCGCCTTCGAGCCCGGGGAGACGGTGCGCATCGACTCCCCGGGGGAGGACGCCGAGGTGGAGCAGGTGCTGCGCGGCACGGACGATCCCGCACGCGTGGAGGGGACGGCGCGGTGGTACGAACGGTTCACCCGGTCCGTCCGGGAGGTGGCGGCCGAGGCCCGGGCGGCCGGCTGCCGGCTCCTGGACGACCCGGCGGAACTCGCCGAGCTGTTCGACAAGCGGCGGTGCCATGCGGTGCTGGACCGGGCGGGGGTGCCCGTGCCGGCCTCGCCGACCTCCGACGGTCGTGCCCCGGTGCGGGGCTGGGAGGACCTGCGGACCCTGATGCGGGAGCACCGGATGCCCCGGGTGTTCGTGAAGCTCGCGCACGGTTCGTCCGCGTCGGGGGTGGTGGCGGTGGAGACCGCGGGCCCCGGTCGGGTCCGGGCGGTCACCTCCGTCGAGGGCACTCCCGAAGGGTTGTTCAACTCGCTGCGGGTGCGCCGGTACGGCACGGAACGCCAGGTGGGGGCGTTGGTGGATGCCCTCGCTCCGGACGGTCTGCACGTGGAGCGGTGGTTGCCGAAGGCGTCGTTCGGGGACCGGGCGGTGGACCTGCGGGTGGTGGTGGTCGCCGGTCGGGCCACCCATGCCGTGGTGCGCACCAGCCGTTCGCCGATGACCAATCTGCACCTCGGGGGCGAGCGGGGGGACCTGGCGCGGGTGCGGGAGGCCGTGGCCGGGGCGGGGGGCGACTGGCGGGACCTGCTGGCGGTCTGCGAGCGGGCCGCCGCCTGCTTCCCCCGCACCCTGTGCGTGGGCGTGGACCTGCTGCCCGCGGTGGGCTGGCGCCGGTTCGCGGTCGGCGAGGTCAACGCCTTCGGCGACCTGCTGCCGGGCCTGACGGGGCTCGCGGGCAGCGGCGCGGAGGGCTGGGACACCTACCGTGCCCAGGTCGCCGCCGTGGGGGGCACCCGCGCCTCGACCGCCGTCCCCGCACCGAGCGCGTACCCGGAAGGACCCTGAGGTGAAGAACCCGGACATGAACGAGGTGGTCGGACGGGACGACCTGCTCCTCGTCACCCTGGACACCCTGCGCCACGACGTGGCCGCCGAGCTCGCCGCGGCGGGCCGGCTGCCGAACCTGGCCGCCCACCTGCCGGGCGGGAGGTGGGAGCGACGGCACGCACCGGGCAGCTTCACCTACGCCTCGCACCAGGCCATGTTCGCCGGCTTCCTGCCCACTCCGGCGGCGCCCGGTCGGCATCCCCGGCTGTTCGCGGCCCGGTTCGCGGGCAGCGAGACGACCGAGCGGGGCACGTTCGTGTACGACGCCCCGGACCTGGTCGCGGGTCTGGCCGGGGCGGGCTACCGCACGGTGTGCATCGGTGGGGTCGGGTTCTTCAACAAGCGGGGTGCCCTGGGGGACGTGTTGCCCGGGATGTTCCAGGAGAGCCACTGGGAGCCCGCGTTCGGGGTCGCCTCCCCGACCTCGTTCGAGGCCCAGGTCGCCCGGGCGGAGGAGGTGGTGGCCAAACTGCCCGCAGGGCAGAGGCTGTTCCTGTTCCTGAACGTGTCGGCGCTGCACCAGCCCAACTGGTTCCACCTGCCGGGCGCGACCCGGGAGGCGGGCGACGACCGGGGCACCCACGCCGCCGCGCTGGAGTACGTCGACCGGCACGTCGGCCGGCTGTTCGCCGCGATGAGCAGCCGCCGCCGGTGCTTCGCGATCGTCTGCTCGGACCACGGCACGGCGTACGGCGAGGACGGTTACACGGGTCACCGCCTCGGTCACGACGTCGTCTGGACCGTTCCCTACGCCCACTTCTTCCTACCGCCGTCGTCCCCGGCCGACGCGCCGTGAGTCCGAGAGGCACCCGATGAGCACCACCTTCCCGACCGAGGTCCCGACGGCGCTGGAGACGGCACCGCCGCGCCCGTACCAGCACTACGTCTACGCCTATCCGCACAAGACGGCGTACCGTCCGCTGCCCGCCCGCGGCCCCCGCCTCGCGGAGCTGTGGCGCGGGGAGCCGAAGGACGCGCTCTCGCTCTACCTGCACGTGCCGTTCTGCGAGGTCCGGTGCGGGTTCTGCAACCTGTTCACGCGGATCGGCGCGCCCGGGGAGTTGACGCGTCGCTACCTGGACGCCCTGGAGCGGCAGGCGGACGCGGTGCGGGAGGCGCTCGACGGGGACGGTCCGGTGCGCTTCGCGACGGCGGCGTTCGGCGGGGGCACGCCCACGTACCTGACCGCGGACGAGTTGGGCCGGCTGTGCGACCTCGCCGAGTCGCGGATGGGCGCGGACCTGCGGTCGGTGCCGCTGTCGGTGGAGGCGTCGCCGGCGACGGCCACCGCGGACCGCCTGGCGGTGCTGGCCGAGCGCGGGGCGACCCGGCTCAGCCTGGGGGTGCAGAGCTTCGTGCCCGAGGAGGCGCGGGCGGCGGTGCGGCCCCAGCGACGGGCGGACGTCGAAGCGGCCCTCGGACGGATACGGGAGGCCGCGATACCCGTGCTGAACATCGACCTGATCTACGGGATCGCGGGCCAGACCGAGGAGTCCTGGCTGGGCTCCTTGGACGCCGCCCTGGCCTGGCGCCCGGAGGAGCTGTACCTGTACCCGCTGTACGTGCGGAACCTCACCGGGCTGCACCGGAGGGTGGACGTGGCACAGCGCGCGTGGGACGAGCAGCGGTTGCGGCTCTACCGGGCGGGTCGGGACCACCTGCTGGCCCGGGGCTACGAGCAGCGGTCGATGCGGATGTTCCGGCGGGCGGACGCCCCGGCCGAGGGGCCCGAGGACCACGCCTGCCAGACGGACGGCATGGTGGGGCTGGGCTGCGGGGCGCGCTCGTACACCTCGACGCTGCACTACTCCTTCGACTACGCGGTGAACGAGCGCGAGGTGCGGTCCATCATCGACGCGTACACCACGACGGAGGACTTCGGCCGGCCGGTGCACGGCCGGTACGTGGCCGGGGGCGCAGGGGGCGGGGAGGCGCGGCGCCGCCATCTGCTCCAGTCGCTGCTCCAGGCCCCGGGCATGGCCCGGGAGGAGTACCGCACCCGGTTCGGCGCCGAACCGGAGGAGGACTTCCCGGGCGAGCTGGCCCGGTTCGCGCGCCGGGGCTGGCTCGATCCGGCGGCCCCGGCGGGGGTGCTGCGGCTGTCGGCGGAGGGACTGGCGCACTCCGACGCGGTCGGCCCGGAGCTCTTCTCCCCCGAGGTGCGGGCCGCGATGGCCGCCTACGAGGCACGGTGAGTGCCGTGGGCGCCGACCTCACGGTGCTGTACCGGGGCCCGCTGGCGTCCTGCGACTACGACTGCCCGTACTGCCCGTTCGCCAAGCGTCGGGACAGCCGGGAGCAACTCCGGGCCGACCGGGCCGCGTTGGAGCGGTTCACCGCCTGGGCGACGGGGTACCGGGACGGCCGGCTGTCGGTGCTGTTCACCCCCTGGGGCGAGGGCTTGGTGCGGTCCTGGTACCGGCGGGCCCTGGTGGAGTTGTCCCGGCAGGAGCACGTGGAGCGGGTGGCGATCCAGACGAACCTGAGTTGCCGCACCGACTGGCTCGACGCGGCGGACCTCGACACGGTGGCCTTGTGGTGCACGTACCACCCGGGCCAGACGCCCTACGCGCGGTTCCTCGACAAGTGCCGCGCCCTGTCCGAGCGCGGGGTGCGGTTCAGCGTCGGGGTGGTGGGGCTCGGGGAGCACCTGGAGCACGCCCGGCGGCTGCGGGCGGCGTTGCCGGAGCGGGTGTACCTGTGGGTGAACGCGGCCGAGGGGCACGTGTACACCGACGAGGAGGCCGCGGCCTGGACGGAGGTGGATCCGCTGTTCCCGTTCAGCCGTCATCCGCACCGCAGCGGAGGGCTGCCGTGCCGGACGGGTGCGTCGGTGGTGTCGGTCGACGGGGACGGCACGGTGCGGCGTTGTCACTTCGTCCGGTCCGTGCTGGGCAACCTCTACGACGGTTCGTACCGGGCGGCGCTGGCACCGCGGCCGTGCCCGCTGGCGCGGTGCGACTGCCACATCGGGTACGTGCACCTGGAGTCCCTGCCGCTGTACGACGTGTTCGCCGGGGGCGTGCTGGAGCGGATTCCGGCACCGTCCGGGACGGTGTGGCTACCGTCGCCGGGCGATCCCGGCTGACCCCGGCGGCAGCGGCCGTTCAGAGGGGGAGCAGATCGGGGCGCTTGGCCTCGACCTGGTCGCCGGAGGACACCCCGCGCAGTCGGCGTCCGATCCAGGGCACCAGGTACTCGCGCGCCCAGTGGATGTCGTCGCGCCGTTCTTCGAGGACGCCGCGGGGCGGTAGCGGGGGCCAGGGCTGGTCGGGGTCGGCGGGCACCTCGACGTCGAGGACCTGGGCGGCGCGGAGCGCGACCCGGGTGTGCCCCTCGGGCGAGAGGTGCAGGCGGTCGGTGTCCCAGGCCCGGCGGTCCTGCACGGTCCTGAGGGACCACAGGTCGAGGACCGGGCAGTGGTAGCGGTCGGCGATGGCCCGCACATGGCCGTTGTAGGTGGCGATCTTGCCGCGGAGGCGACGGAAGACGGGGACGCCCCGGGTGTCGAACCCGGTGGTCAGCATGACCGTGCCGACGGTGGAGGCGAGGTGGGCGACGGCGCGTTCGAAGCGTTCGGCCACCTCGTCGGGATCGCTGCCGGGGCGGATGATGTCGTTGCCGCCCGCGCAGAAGGTCACCAGGTCGGGGGCGAGCTCCCGGGCCCGGGGTATCTGCTCCTCGACGATCTGGTCGAGGAGCCGCCCGCGGACGGCGAGGTTGGCGTAGCGGAAGGCGTGCTCGGGGAGCCGGTCGCCCAGGAGGACGGCCAGCCGGTCGGCCCAGCCCACGAACGATCCGTCGGGCCCGGGGTCACCGACGCCCTCCGTGAAGCTGTCGCCGAGCGCTGCGTAGGACCGGATGCCGTCAGGGGGGAGGAACGTCGACTCTGCTGTCACATCGACCCATCCTTCCTCGCCCGGCGTGACCTACGCCACCGTAACAATGCCTTCCAGGGGGTTGACGGGACGTGAGAAAGGCCATGCGGTCGACCGGCACGACACGGGAATAGGGGAACGGCCAGGCCCGTACAGCGCGACGCGGGGCCGCATCGGAGGATGCGGCCCCGCGTGCGGGAGCTCCCGGCGGGTCGCCGGACGGATCAGACGGAGACGCCCTTGGACCGCAGGTAGGTCAGCGGGTCGATGTCGGAGCCGTACGTCGGCGAGGTGCGGATCTCGAAGTGCAGGTGCGGCCCGGTGCTGTTGCCGGTGGAACCGGCGAGGCCGATCTGCTGGCCGCCCGAGACGGACTGTCCCGCGCTGACGCCGAGCTGCGAGAGATGGGCGTACTGGGAGTACTTGCCGTCGGCGTGCTGGATGATCACCTGGTTGCCGTAGGCGCCCGCCCAGCCCGCCGAGACGACGGTGCCCGGGCCGACCGCCTTGAGCGGCGTGCCGGCGGGGACGCTGAAGTCGACGCCGGTGTGGTAGCCGCTGGACCACATGCTGCCGGAGGCCCGGTAGGGGGTGCCCACCCCGCTGGCGACCGGCAGGGTGAAGCCTGAGGCGTTCGCGGCGGCGGGCGCCTCGGCCGCCGCGGGCGCGACCTTCGGGGCGGCGGGCTTCGGAGCGGCGGGCTTCGGAGCCGGTGCCTTCTCGGGGGCCGCCTGCCGGACCTCGGGCGCCTGGGGCTGGGCGGCCTTCGGGGCCGGGGCCTCGGGCGCGGCGGCCTTCGGCGCGGCCTGCTTCGGGGCGGCGGACTGCGGGGCGGCGGCCGGGGCACCGATGGCGAGCTCCAGACCGGGGCGGATCAGGTTCGGGTCGGCGCCGACCGCGGCCCGGTTGTCCTGGTACAGCCGCTGCCAGCCGCCGCGCACGTCCTGCTCGTCGGCGATCTTCGACAGGTGGTCGCCGATCTTCACGGAGTACGTGGTGACCTCGGCGCGGGGGGTGGCGGTCCGCTCCGCGGGGGCCTGCGGGGCGGCCGGGGCGGTGACGGCGGCGGAGCCCTTGGGGGCGGGGGCGGCCTCCCCGGCCTGGGCGTGGGCCTGGGCGGCGCCCATCAGCGGAAGCGCCAGGGCCGCCGCGCCACCGGACCCGGTGAGGGCGATGGCGCGGACGAGCCGGGCGGACGTGGGACGGCGGTGCTTACCCGTCGCGGGCATGGTGCGTTCCTCTCCGGCGCCTACGAGGTGAGCTGTCGGATTCGGGCGGGAGGTGCCCGGCCGCGCTCGCGCGGCTTCACCCCGAGCCGGTCCGGTCGCCCGGACTCGGCGTACTGCGTGTGGGTTCCCCGCTCCTGCCGATGTCGGTACGACGGTGGGTGCCGGACGGTGGCAGGACTCGGCGTCCGCCCGGAGTGAGCGTGACGCTAAGCGAGCCGGAACGGCCCGGACAACCGCGAGCACGTCGATGACCAGGTATTCCTTGATCCTTGCGGGATTTCCCGGTCACCCTGCGTCGACGACGGCGGGGGCCGCGGAACTCAATTCCCGGGCTGTGGACGGCAGGCGGAGCACGGCCGGCCACCACGTTCGGTGACCTCTATGATCCCGGTCACGACCGGCTTCCCCAGGCGGCTTTATTCCCGGCCCAGTTGGGATGAGGACCACCAAGATTCGCGAACGCTATGAAAATGCACATTGCAGGACATAGAGGCCAGGGCTCGCCCTCCGTGTTTCACAAGAAAAGCCCATCACATCCCGATTGTCGGACGATGTGATGTCGTATCGTCTGAACCGGCCCGCCGTCCGACGGCGCCGGCGGGGGAACCGGAGGAGCCCCGTGACGCAGCAGATCCCATCCACCGAGCCCGAACTGACCGGCGTGCGCAACTTCCGGGACCTGGGAGGACTGCCGACCGCGGACGGTCGCCGGATCCGCCACGGGGTGCTGTTCCGCAGCGGCCACCTCGCCCGCGCGACGGCACGGGACAGCCGGTACCTCGACTCGCTCGGTCTGCACACCGTCTTCGACTTCCGCAACGACGCCGACCGCGCCCTCGACGGCCACGACGTGGAGCTCCCCGGGGTGCGCCAGGTGAACATCCCGCTCAGCGACCCGGCCGACGGCGCCGCGTTCTGGCACATGGTGCGCAACGGCGACCTCACCGAACTCCGCGCCCTGCTGGCCGGGGGGCGCGCCGTCGACCAGATGGTGACGTCCTACCGGGTCATGATCGAGCAGCGGACGGCGGAGCACGCCCGGGTGCTGCACGCGCTCGCCGAGGACAGCGTGCCCGCCCTGCTGCACTGCGCCGCGGGCAAGGACCGGGCCGGACTCACCGTGGCCGTGGCGCTGCTGGCCCTCGGGGTCGAGCGGAGCGCGATCGAGGAGGACTACCTCAAGTCCAACGCGGCGCACCGGCGGTACCGGGTGCGCCGCGACGCGGACGCCGTCGACGGCTCCGCGCCCGAGGCCATGGAGTTGCTGAGCCCCCTCTTCGACGCCCGGGTCGAGTACCTGGCGGCCGCCTTCGAGACGATCGACCGATGTTGGGGCGACACCGACACCTATCTGCGCCGGGCCCTCGGTCTCACCCCCGGGCTGCGCGAGCGGCTGCGCGGACGGCTGCTCGACTGAGCCGGTCCCCGGCCGCCGGCGGGGTCACTTGGCTCCGACCTCGAACAGCAGCCAGATGAAGGCGGCGACCAGGTGGCCGACCGCGACGTAGATGACCAGTCGGATCCAGATGCTCGGCGGCATCTTGTCCTCCATGCGGGGCGTGGAGGTCCGCGGGGCGACCGGAGGCGCCGCGGGGTCGGTGGGGGGTACGGGTTCGGTCATCGGAGGTCTCCCGGGGTGTGGCCGTCCGCCGGGCCGAGGCACAGCGCGGCGGTCGGACTCTGCAACAGGGTATGCACGAAGAGGAGGTCGGTGCCGTCCTCGTCGGCGGCGCCGATCCGGTGCGGGGTCAGCGAGTCGAAGTGGGCGCTGTCACCGGGGCCGAGGAGGTGGGTGCTGTCCCCGAGCCTGAGCCGCAACCGCCCGGACAGGACGTACAGCCACTCTTCGCCCGGGTGGACCCGCACGATGTCGCCCTGGGTGCCGTACGGCACCCGGACCCGCAGGGCCTGCATCCCCCGGCCGGAGGCGCCGGCCTGCCAGTACGTCCAGCCGCCGGCCCGGGTGGGCTCCATGGTGGCGGCCTGCACCACGGCGTCGCGGTCGACGACCGTTTCGCCGAGCAGTTCGGAGACCGTGGTGCCGTACACCCGGGCGAGCGCCAGCAGCATCGGCAGGGAGGGCTGCCGTCGACCGGTCTCCAGCCGGGACAGGTGCGCCGGGGACAACCCGGCCGCGGCGGCAGCCGTCTCCAGGGTGAGCCCCGCGCCGCGCCGGAGCTCCCGCAGCCGGGGGGCGACGAGGGGGACCGCCGTCTCCGGGGCGGGGGCCGCGGCGGCGGGCGGTTCCTCGGGAGGGACGGACTCTGGGTGGCTCATGCTTCGATTGAGCCAGAAAAATGCCCCTCGGGCAAATTTCTTGCCCGAGGGGTAAAAAACGAGATCGCGGGTCGCTGCACCGCTCAGCGGACGGCCACCGCCTGCTTCACCAGTGTCCTCCCGAAGTCCCATATGAGGCCACCCCCCCGGTGCGCGTCGTCCATCACGGCGGTGAAGGCCGTGACGAAGCGGTCCACGTCCGCCTCGTCCACCACCAGCGGCGGGATCAGTTTGATCACTTCCAGCCGGTCCCCGGACACCTGGGTGAGGATGCGGTGCCGCTGGAGCAGGGGGGCCACCACCATCTGCGCGAACAGGCCCTTGCGGGCGGCCTGGAGCATGGTCCAGCCGCCCCGCAGCTTCAGCGACCGGGGGCGGCCGAACTCGATCCCGATCATCAGCCCCCGGCCCCGCACCTCGCTCAGCAGCTCGTAGCGGTCCACCAGGGCGGCCAGCCGGGAACGCAGCAGCTCCCCGACGGTACGGGCGCGCTCCACCAGGTGCTCGGACTCCAGCACCCAGAGCACCGCGAGCCCCGCCGCCATGGCCTGCGCGTTCGATCCGAAGCTCGCCGAGTGCACCAGGACCCGGTCCATGGAGGCGTACACCTTCTGGAAGATCCAGTCCCGCCCCAGGGTCGCCCCGACCGGGACGTACCCCCCGGACAGGGCCTTCGCCACGCAGATCAGGTCCGGCTCCACCCCGTCCTCGTGCTGGTGGGCGTAGAAGTCCCCGGTCCTGCCCAGCCCGGTCTGCACCTCGTCCGCGATCAGCAGCGCCCGGTGCGCACGCAGCAGCTCCTGGGCGCCGCGTAGGTACCCGGGCGGGGCCTCGTGGACGCCCTTGCCCTGGATCGGCTCCACGATCAGCGCGGCCACGTCGCCGCGCGCCAACTCCCGGGCGAGCGCATCGAGGTCGCCGAGCGGCACCGCCGTGTCGGGCAGCAGGGGCCCGAAGCCCTCCCGGAAGCCGGACTCCCCGTTGACGGAGAGGGCACCGGTGGTGAGCCCGTGGAAGGCGTGCGTGCAGTACAGCACCCGGGGCCGGCCGGTGGCGCAGCGGGCGAACTTGAGCGCGGTCTCCACCGCCTCCGTGCCGCTGTTGCCGAAGAACACCCGGTCCAGATGGGGGCTGTGGGCGAGCAGGCGTTCCGCGAGCAGCCCCGGCAGCGGCGGGCAGTCGAAGCGGGTGAGGTCGGCGAGGGAGGCGTCCAGCACGTCGTGGAGGGCCTTGCGCACCACGGGGTGGTGCCGACCGACGCCCATCACCCCGAACCCGGCCAGCATGTCCAGGTGGTCGTTGCCGTCCGCGTCCCAGAAGTGCGCGCCCTCGGCCCGTTCGTAGACCTTGTCGAAGCCGATGGTGCGCAGCATGCGGGGGAGCTGGTGGTTGAGGTGGCGGGAGTGCAACGCGTACCGCTCGCCGCCGCGTTCGGAGAGCAGTGCGCCGAGGTCGAACGCCTCGCTCATCGCGGACCGCCCTCCGTTCCCTCCGTCGTCGGCCCGGGGGGCGGTGCCGTCACGCGCGGTTGCCCGAGACCGTGTCGCGGGCGGCGCGCAGGCTCTCCCTGAGCGATCCCATGGTGGCGAGGACCGCGGTGGGTTCGTAGCCGCAGTGGGCCATGCAGTTGGCGCAGCGCGGGTCCTTGCCCCGGCCGTAGGCGTCCCAGTCCGTCTGCTCGACGAGTTCCCGGTAGGTGGGGACGTAGCCGTCGCTCATCAGGTAGCAGGGGCGCTGCCAGCCGAAGAGGGAGTAGTTGGGGATCGCCCAGGCGGTGCAGGGGAAGTCGACCCTGCCCTCCAGGAAGTCGAGGAACAGCGGCGAGTGGTTAAGTCGCCAGCGGCGGCGGTTGCCGCCGGCGAACGCCTTCCGGAAGAGTTCGCGGGTCTGTTCCACGCCGAGGAAGTGCTCCTGGTCCGGTGCCTTCTCGTAGGCGTAGGCAGGCGAGATCATCATCTCGTCCACCCGGAGGTCGTCGTTGAGGTAGTTGAGGACCTCGATGACGGTCTGCGGGGTGTCGGTGTTGAAGAAGGTGGAGTTGGTGGTGACCCGGAAGCCGCGCTCCTTGGCCTGCTCGATCGCCGCCACCGCCTCGTCGAACACGCCCTCCTTGGCCACCGACTCGTCGTGACGCTCCCGCAGTCCGTCGATGTGCACGGCGAAGGCGAAGTACGGGGAGGGGGTGAACCTCTCCATCTTCTTGCGCATCAGCAAGGCGTTGGTGCACAGGAAGACGTACTTCTTCCTGGCCACCAACTGGCGCACGATCTCGTCGATGTGCGGGTGCATCAGGGGTTCGCCACCCGCGATGGAGACCATCGGGGCCCCGGACTCCAGGACCGCCCCGACAGCCTGCGCGACCGGCATCCGTTGCTTCAACACCCCTGCCGGGTGCTGGATCTTTCCGCAGCCCTCGCACTTGAGGTTGCAGGCGAAGAGCGGTTCGAGCTCCACGATCAGCGGAAACTTGTCCCGCTTGCGGAGCTTCTGTTCGAAGAGGTAGGTCGCGACCTTGACGGACTGGCGGAGCGGCATGGCCATCTCAGCTCACCTCCGGGGGAGCATCACAGTGCGGTGCCATTCACTGAAGACGGGGAGCACGGCGCGGAGAACGCGGAAAGCCGATATTCCACCGCGCAGGGTGCCGATGCGGACGAGTTCGTGTGCGGGGGCGTCGACGACCACCCGGACGGCCGCAACGGGGCGGGGGCCCGGCCGGGAACCGCTTCCGGGGGCGCGCACGGCGGTGCGCAGGCTCACCGCCGACTCCATGTCCACCGCGATGGCCCCCGTGGCGCGCAGCGCGGCGCGTTCGGCCCCCCGGATGACGTGGTCGGAACCGATCAGCACTCCGGTGTGCACGGTCCGCCCGGGCGACTGTCGCAGCAGCGCCTCGACCAGCGGACCGGTGCCGGAGCAGCGGACCGAGCCCTGTGCGTCCCGGGTCTCCTCGGCGACCACCAGGTCCCCCGGGCGCATCCCCGGGGCGAGCCCCGCGCAGAAGCCGGTGGCCAGGACTGCCGCGTCGTGCAGGGCGGGGCGCTCCAGGGCCCGGGACAGCGCCCGGGCCGCAGCCCGGGGCCCCATGCCGGTGCGCACCACCGTCGGCTGCGGGGCCGCGGTCGGGCCGTGGGTGCCCAGGCGCAGGGCGAGCCGTTCGATGCCGAGTGCACAGGCGACCAGGAGGGGGACGGCCGTCCCGGGGTCGGTTCGGCCGGCCGACGACCCCGCATCCGGCGGCTCGTTGGGGGCGGACCGCATCAGCCCGCCTTGCCGGTCCGCTCGGCGATGCGTCCGGCTGCCGCCGCGACCAGCGATCGTGCGGTGCGCACCACCGTCGGACGGACCGGGCGGCGGTCCGGGGGGCGGGTCCCCGGGCCGGCGGGGGCGGTCCCGGCGGCGGTGCCGCACCCCGGAGCACGGTCCGCGAGCGGGTCCCCGTGCAGGAAGCGCCCGAGCGCGGTCAGCGGGAACACCTGCCGGTACAGGTGGTAGTTGATCGAGAAGTCCCAGGGGAAGCCGGTGCCCGTGTAGTACGGCTCGTCCCAGGAGCCGTCCTCGCATTGGGTCTCCACCAGCCAGGAGACACCGCGCTCGGCGGCCTTGCCGTGGCGTTCCCCCGCGGCGAGCAGTGCCATCAGCGCCCAGGCGGTCTGGGAGGCGGTGGAGGCTCCGCGACCGCCCCAGCCGGGTGCGTCGTGGTAGGAGCGCAGGTCCTCGCCCCACCCGCCGTCCTCGTTCTGCACCGCCTCCAGCCAGGCCACGGCGCGCCGGATCGACGGGTGCGAGCGCGGGAGCCCGGCGGCGACCAGTGCGGGGACCACCGATCCGGTGCCGTACACGTAGTTGACGCCCCAGCGGCCGAACCAGGCGCCGCCGGACTCCTGGGCGGCGAGCAGCCAGGCGATCCCGCGGCGGGCGCCCGGCTCCCCCGCCCGGCCCTCGACCGCGAGCATCTCCACCACGTGCGCGGTGACGTCGGCGGACGGCGGATCGATCACCTTGCCGAAGTCGCAGAACGGCAACCGGTTGGGGAACGGGCTGGTGTTGTCCACGTCGAAGGCGCCCCAGCCGCCGTCCCGGGACTGCATGCCGAGGGTCCAGGCGACGCCGCGGGCGACGGCTCCCTCCAGCCGTTCGCGGTCCGGGTGAACCACCCGGCGCAGGGCGAGCACCACCTCGGCGGTGTCGTCGATGTCGGGGTAGGTGTCGTTGTGGAACTCGAACGCCCATCCGCCCGGGGCGAGTCCGGGGCGCCGCACCGACCAGTCCCCGTGCCGGTCGATCTCCTCGCCGAGCATCCACTCGGCGGCCCTGACCAGTTGGGGGTGGTCGCCGGGCACTCCGGCGTCGGCCAGGGCGATGGTCGCCAGGCAGGTGTCCCACACCGGCGACTGACACGCTTCAATCATGCGGGAGCCGTCCGGACGCCACACGGCGAACCGGTCCAGGGAGGCGAGCCCGGCCTTCAGCACGGGGTGGTCCAGGTCGTAGCCCAGCAGGTGCAGGGCGATGATCGAGTAGACCGCGGGCGGTTGGATGCCGCCCCAGCAGCCGTCCCGTTCCTGGCGTTCGATGATCCAGCGGGCCGAGGAGCGCATGGCCGCCGCGCGCAGCGGCCGGGGGGCGATCCGGTGGTAGAGCCGCAGCACCTTGTCGAACCGTTGGAACACCCCGTCCCAGGAGGTCACCGGCGCCAGCGGGCGGTGCGGGCAGGGGTCGGTCGGATCGGTGTGCAACTCGTCCAGGGCGAAGGGCGCGGGGCGCACCGGTCGCTGGGCGGAGACGACGGCGAGCGGCACGATCGTCTGCCGGGCCCAGCAGCCGAAGTCGTAGATGTTCAGCGGGAACCAGCGCGGGACGTAGATGACCTCCGGGGGCACCTCGGGCAGGTCCTCCCACCGCCACCAGCCGAACAGGGCCAACCAGATGCGGGTGAAGACCCGGGCCGCGGCGATCCCGCCGCGGGACCTGATCCACTCGGCGGCCTGCGCCATGTGCGGTTCGTCGGGGTCGTCGCCCGCGAGCCGGAGGGCCACGTACGCCTCGACGGTGGCGGAGAGGTCACCGGGGCCCTGGTGGAAGGTGGCCCAGGTGCCGTCGCTGCGTTGTTCGCCCCGGACGAAGAGGGCGGCGGCCCGGGTGGTGGCCTCGTCCCGGATGCCGAGGAACTCCCTGAGCAGCAGGTCCTCGGCGTCCATGGTGACGTTCGTCTCCAGGTCCCCCTTCCACCAGCCCTCGGGGCTCTGGAGGGAGAGCAGGAAGTCACCGGCGCGGCGG
The DNA here is from genome assembly GCF_040296045.1 of Streptomyces sp. NPDC002490. Taxonomy (NCBI): domain Bacteria; kingdom Bacillati; phylum Actinomycetota; class Actinomycetes; order Kitasatosporales; family Streptomycetaceae; genus Streptomyces; species Streptomyces sp. NPDC002490. The sequence continues at coordinate 102,886 of NZ_JBEOWM010000021.1, forward strand.
GTGGCGCGCCGAACGGCTTCGTGGTCGTCGGGCGCGCGGGGGGTCTGGTCGGCGTGTTCGTCGGTCGCCGAGGCCGCGCGGGGCGGTACCGCCCCGTTGCCTCCGTCGGTCCTCGCTGTCATGGCTTCCCCTTCGATGCAGTGTGGATCTTCTGCTGGGTCCGCCGTCGGCCGGCGCCCGGGAGGGCACCGGCCGGCGACCGCGAGTCATATGCTCCGGATGTCGATGGTCATCTCTTTCGTACGACGACGAAGTCGGCGAGCGCCACGAACTGCGCCCGCACCAGGTCGGGCATGTCCACGGAGTCCAGGGCCTCGACGGCGACGGCGTGCTGGCGGCGCGCCTCCTGGGAGGTCCACTCCCGGCCGCCGGCCTGCTCGATGAGGGCGGCACGGGCGGCGAACTCCGCCTCGGAGAAGGTGTCGAAGTCGTTGCTCTTGGCGTCGGCGGCCAGCAGCTCGGCGAGTTGCTCGGAGGCGGGGCCGCCCGCGTCGAGGGCGGCGACCACGGGCAGGGACTTCTTGCGCTGGCGCAGATCGCTCCAGGTCTGCTTGCCGGTGGCCTCCGGGTCGCCCCAGATGCCCAGCAGGTCGTCGATCGCCTGGAAGGCGAGGCCGAGGTGGTGGCCGTACTTCTCCAGGCTGTCGGCGGTGCGGTCGTCGGCGCCGCCGAGCACCGCACCGATGGAGGAGGCGCAGGCCAGCAGGGCGCCGGTCTTGTTGCCCTCCATCTCCAGGCACTCGGCGACGGTGACCCGCTCCCGGTGCTCGTAGGAGATGTCCTGGGCCTGGCCGTCGATGAGGGCGCGGGTGGCGCTGGTGAGCCGGCGGGTGGCGCGCCCCGCCTCGACGGTGCCCAGCTCCAGCAGGACCTCGCCGGCGAGGGCGAACAGGGCGTCGCCGACCAGGATCGCCTGGGCCGGACCGTGCACCTTCCACACCGTGTCGCGGTGGCGGCGCTGTTCGTCGCCGTCCATCAGGTCGTCGTGGAGCAGGGAGAAGTTGTGCACCAACTCCACGGCGACCGCACCGGGCACGCCGGTCTCGGGCGGGGCTCCGGCGACCTCGGCGGACAACAGGGCGAGCGCGGGGCGGACGGCTTTGCCGCCGTCGCTGTCCGCCGGGTTGCCGTGGGCGTCGATCCAACCGAAGTGGTAGGAGGCGACGGTGTCCATGGGCGGGGCGAGGCGATCCACCGCGGCCTTGAGCACGGGGGTCGCCAGGGTTCTGCCCCGCTCCAGCAGCGCGGCCACGTCCACGGCCTCGGCGGACGCTTGGCCCGGGGGCACAGTGGGCACAGTCTCTCCTCTTGTTGCGGTGGTGCCGGGGGCGCGCAGATCGATGGTCATGCCGCCTCCCGGAAGAGATGGTCACGTGGCCGGCCCAGGGCGTGGAGGGCGGCGTCGGCCGCACTGACGCCGCTGCGCACCGCTCCCTCCATCGTGGCCGGCCAGCCGGTGGCGGTCCATGCTCCGGCCAGGAACAACCCGGGTGACCTGGTGCGTGCACCGGGGCGCAGGGCGCCGCTGCCGGGCGCGGGCGTGAAGGTGGCCGTGCGCTCCCTGGTCACGAAGAAGTCGCGGACCTCCGCGCCTCGGGTGGCGGGCAGCAGCCGTTCGAGTTCGGGGAGGTAGCGCTCGCGCAGGACGGCGACCGGCTCGTCGATCTCGTGCTGCACCGCGGACTGGGAAACGGCGAGGTACTGGCCCTCGGTCAGTCCGGAGGCGGCGGTGCGGTCGAACACCCACTGCACGGGCGAGCCCAGGGCCGCGAAGAACGGCCGGCGCAGCACCGTGCGGTCGTAGATCACGTGCAGGTTGAGGATCGGCGAGGTGCCGAGCGCGAGCAGCTTGCCGGGGGCGTCGAGGGCGCCCGGGGGCAGCAGGTCGTGCGTCTCGCGCTGGGGCGCGGCGAGCACGACGGTGTCCGCCGTGATCTCGCCGCCCGGCGCCTTCACCGTCCAACGGCCGTCCGGCGTCGGGGAGATGCCGGCGACCCGGGTGCGCAGTTCGGTGTGCACCCCCGCGGTGTCGAGCGCCTTGCGGGCGAGGGTGTCGTGGAGTTCGCCGAGGGGGACCGAGGCCCAACCGATGTCGGCGGCGCCCGGTTCCTGGAGCAGCCCGGTCCGGAAGACCATGGCGGCCAGGGCCAGGGACACGTCCCCGGCGACGGCGTTCAGGGTGGCGACGCCGACGAGGTCCCACAGCGCTTCGACGGCGCGCGCCGACTGGCCGTGGCGCGCCAGCCAACTGCCGAAGTCCTGGGCGTCCAGGGCGGGGTCGGCGGGGTCGAGGGCCTTGAGGGCGAGCGCCGCCCGGGCGACGGACAGCCGCTCGGCGACCGACAGGTGGGGGTAGGCGGCGAGCGAACGCGTGAGGTGCAGCGGTACCGGCAGGGCGGATCGGCGCAGCGTGCCCAGCCGCGGGCCCTCGCCGGAAGGGGTGCGCACCCGGCTCGCAGCGTCCACCACGGGGACGGTGAGCCGGTCCTGGACGGGGGCGAGCGCGGTCGCGTCGATCCGGTCGAGGAACCAGCGGTAGGCGGTGCAGCACCGCAGGTACACGTGCTGGCCGTTGTCGACGGTGAGGTCGCCGCGCTGGAAGGAGAAGGCGAGTCCGCCGAGCCGGGGACGTCCCTCCAGCAGGGTCACCCGGACCCCGGCGTCGGCGAGCGAGAGGGCGGTGGTGGTCCCGGCGATGCCGCCGCCGACGACGACGGCGGTGGGCGGCTCCGCGTCCGTGGGCGCCGGCCCGTGGGAACCTGGGTCGGTGGTGGTCACGCGGCTCCCCCGGGGGTGTGGTTCTGGTACCCCGGGCCGGGGGCGGCGAGTGGTGCCGAGGCCCTCATCAGGCACGCCTCCTGACGGTCCGTCGAGGACGGTGGCGGGTGTCGAGTCCGGACAGCCCCCGCACGGCCACGTACGCCTTCTCGTGGCCCGGGAGGGAGACCCGGCCGCGCAACACGGCCTGCGGGTCGCGCTCGATGCGGTCGAGGAGTCGGCGGTAGATCCCGGCCATGGCGGCCACGCAGGCTCCGCTGCGACGGTCGAGCAGCGGCAGCAGCCGGTAGCCCTCGGCGAACAGCGCCCGGGCGCGGCGCACTTCGAAGCGGACGAGCCCCTCGAAGTCGCCGCCTTCGGGCGGGCGGGGCCCGTCGAAGCCGGCGGAGCAGCCGAACTCGGCGAGGTCGTCGGCGGGGAGGTAGACCCGTCCGCCGAGGGCGTCCTCGCGAACGTCCCGGAGGATGTTGGTGAGTTGCAGGGCGAGTCCGAGGGTGTCGGCGTACTCGGGTGCGCGCTCCGCACCGCGGGCACCCGGTTCGGAGCCGAAGATCCCGAGGGAGAGCCGGCCGATGCCGCCGGCGACGCAGCGGCAGTAGACCTTGAGCTCGTCCCAGGTGGCGTAGGTCTGCCCGCGCACGTCCATCAGGACGCCGTCGATGAGTTCGTCCAGGGCGTCCAGGGGGATCGGGAAGGCCCGGGCGGTGTGGCTGAGGGCGACCGCCACCGGGTCGGTGTCGTCCTCGGCGACCTCGCCGTCCCGGACCCGGGACAGCACGGTGCGGGTGTCCTCCAGCCGCTTCTGCTTGACGTCCGGGGGGAGGTCGCCGTCGCCGATGTCGTCCACCCGCCGGGAGAAGGCGTACAGCGCGGACATGGCGCGGCGCTTCGCGGTCGGCAACAGCCGGATGCCGTAGGCGAAGTTGCGGGCCTGTTGCCCGGTGACGGTCTCGCAGTAGCTGTACGCGGCGAGCACCGGCGCGGATGCGCGCGGCTCTGACTCCACGGCCCGGTTCACCCCTCTCCTCGCAGTGTGGTGGCCACCTCGCGCAGGAGCTGGACCTTGGTGGGCTTGGGCGGGCCGGGCAGCACGTCGTAGGCCGCGGCGGCGAGGGCGCGGACGGCGGCGCGTCCACCGCCCACGAACCCGGCGAGGAGCAGCCGGAGCCGGCCGTGGACGCTGCCGACCAGGGCGCCGCCCTCGGCAAGCAGGTCGTGGGCGCGTTCCGCTTCGTGGGCGACGAGGGCGCGCACCGAGGCGCCGGTGCTCGGGGCGGCGAGGTCGGCCTCCCGGACGTGGAAGCGCGCCATGGATTCGGCGGGCAGGTAGATCCGGTCGCGGGCGAGGTCCTCGGCGACGTCCTGGAGGTGTTCGACGATCTGGAGGCCGGTGCACACCGCGTCGGAGCGGCGGACGCGTTCCGGGGTGGTGGTGCCGGTGACGGCGAGGACGAGCCGGCCGACCGGGTTCGCCGACAGTTCGCAGTACGCCAGCAGGTCGTCGTAGGTGGCGTACCGGGTGACCGTCTGGTCCTGCCGGTTGGCGGCGATCAGCCCGAGGAAGGGTTCGGGGTCCAGGCGGTGGCGGTGGACGGTGGGCGCCAGGCGCTGGAGCAGCGGGTGGCGGGGGCCGTCGGAGGCGGGGGCGAAGACGCGGCGCAGGTCGGCCTCGAAGGCGTCCAGGAACAGCAGTCGGTCCGCCGCGTCGGCGGGCGCGAGGCCGAGGTGGCGGGCGTCGGCCCCGCCGGGGGCGAGGTCGCCGTCGCCGATGTCGTCGACGAGCCGGGCGTAGCCGTAGAGGGCCATCAGGTCGCCCCGCCAGGCGCGCGGCAGGAAGAAGGGGGCGACCGGGAAGTTCTCGTGCGCGGCCTTGTCCAGGGTGGCGAGCACCACGGGGTCGGCGGGTGCGGGGGCCGCGGCCGGTCCGGGGGGCCGCGGGTCGTCCGCGCGGGCCGCGAGGGCTCCGCTACGGAACGTGCTGTGCATGGGGGTCCTCTCGGCGTCCGTCACCACGCGCCACCCGGTACGGAGACTGCGGAAGCGTCGCGGAGCCGGAGACTTTCCGTAGCCATTGCCGTCACATCTCCGTTCTACACTACCGACCGAAAACATCCCCTTTCGGACACACCGCCCAGGTCAATCATGGTGGAGGCACCGGGGCTTTGACCGCTATCGCCCCAGTTGCCGCGAATCGGTACCGCTCCAGCTTACGTTGTACGGCGTCGAAGCACGGGCCGGGGCTCCTCCCCACGCTTCCCCCTGTTCTCTCCCTCCGGGCAACGAACCGGCCCCCGCCCGGGTTCCGGAACAGCGGGACGGTTCACGAAGCGTCAGGGCCGCGCCGCGGTACGGGGGGTCGTGGCCCGGCGCACGGGGACCCCGCCCGTTGGTTGCGGCGGGGTCCGTGCGCGGCCGGGCTCGGGGCGGGGCCGCTACTTCCCGGTGAACTTCTCGTACTCCTTCAGCACGTCCGCCGTGGGGCCGTCCATCCTCAGCTCGCCGTGTTCCAACCAGATCACCCGGTCGCAGGTGTCCCGGATGGACTTGTTGTTGTGGCTGACCAGGAACACCGTGCCGGCGTCCTTGCGCAGCTCCCGGATGCGGGCCTCGGAGCGCTTCTGGAAGCTGCGGTCACCGGTGGCCAGTGCCTCGTCGATCATCAGGACGTCGTGGTCCTTGGCCGCGGCGATGGAGAAGCGCAGTCGCGCCGCCATGCCCGAGGAGTAGGTGCGCATGGGAAGGGTGATGAAGTCGCCCTTCTCGTTGATCCCGGAGAAGTCCACGATCTCCTGGTACCGGGACCTGATCTGCTCCCGGGACATCCCCATCGCGAGACCGCCCAGGATGACGTTCCGCTCCCCGGTGAGGTCGTTCATCATCGCCGCGTTCACGCCGAGCAGGGACGGCTGGCCGTCGGTGTAGACCTTGCCGCGCTCGGCGGGCAGCAGCCCCGCGATGGCCCGCAGCAGGGTCGACTTGCCGGAGCCGTTGGAACCGATCAGGCCGATCGCCTCGCCCCGGTAGGCGACGAAGGAGACGCCGCGCACGGCGTGCACCTCGCGCACCCCGCGTTCCCGGCCGCGCCGGGCGATGCGGCTGAGGGCCGAGGTCGCACTGCCCTTGCCGGTCTTCGCGCCGTTGACGCGGTAGACGATGTGCAGCTCGTCGGCGATGACGGTGGGGCGCCGGGCGCCCGTGCTCTGCTCAGCCACGGCCGTACCGCTCCTCCGCCTTCCAGAAGTACACGAAACCACCGACCGCCACCAGCACCGCCCAGCCCAGGGCGACGGCCCAGACGTGCGCGGGCAGGTACCCCGAGCCGTAGTCGTCGATCAGGGCGAACCGCATCAGGTCCATGTAGACCGCGGCCGGGTTCCACTGGAGCACGTCCGCGATCCACGCCGGCTGGTCCTCCAGCATGACCGGGAGGGAGAACATCACGCCGGAGGCGTACATCCAGGTCCGCATCACGAACGGCATCAGCTGGGCGAGGTCCGGGGTCTTCGCCCCCAGCCGGGCCATGATCAGGGCGAGTCCGGTGTTGAAGAAGAACTGGAGCACCAGCACCGGCACGATCAGCACCCAGGACAGGGTGGGGTAGCTGCCGCAGGCGACGACCACCGCGAAGACCACCAGCATCGAGAACAGCAGTTGCTGGAGTTGCTGGAGCGCGAAGGAGACCGGCAGCGAGGCCCGGGGGAAGTGCAGCGCCCGCACCAGTCCGATGTTGCCGGAGATCGCCCGGACCCCGGCCATCACGGAGCTCTGGGTGAAGGTGAAGACGAACACCCCCGTCACCAGGAAGGGGATGTACACCTCCCTGTCCATGCCCCGGTCGGCGTTCAGGATCAGCCCGAAGATCAGGAAGTAGACCAGCGCGTTCAGCAGCGGCGTGACCACCTGCCAGAGCTGGCCCAGCTTGGCCTGGCTGTACTGGGCGGTGAGCTTGGCCTGGGAGAACGCCAGGATGAAGTGGCGCCGGCCCCAGAGCTGGCGGACGTACGCCACGAGCCCGGGACGGGCACCGCTCACGGACAGCCCGTGCTTGGCGGCCAGGGCCGCCGGGGAGAGCCCGTCGTCGGGCGACGGGGGCGCACTCACCGCGACACCGCCGTCATGCGTTGTCTCACTCACAAGTGGAAACTTTCGTCTTCAAGAGATGAGCTGCCTGGCCGGACACGGACGGTGCCGGGTGCCCGCCGGGGCACGGCAGGACGTCCTCGGACCCGATTCTCCCTCGGACCCGAACGTGCCGGAATCTCCGGTGGGCGACCCCGGTCGGATCGCTCGCCACACCGTACGCCACCGCGTCGAACGCCGGGGAACCGCGATCGGGCTCCGCCGGGCCGGTGGCCGTTCCGGTCGGTGCCGTGCGGCACCGACCGGACGCCTCACTTCAGTCTGCTGGAGACCAGGATCGAGACCAGGTGCAGCAGGGTCTGGAGCAGGGCGATGCCGGCGAGGACGGCGACGCCGAGCCGGCTGAAGAACAGGTCCCCGCGGACCGTGTCCACGATCGCCAGGGCCAGGATCAGCAGCGAGGCCTCGATGCCGAGGATCAGCCGGTGGAACTTGAGCGCGGCGGCGGCGCGACGCGCCAGGGCCATGCCGGAGGAACGCGGCTCCGCCGCCGACTCCTTGACCGGCGGCAGTCCGCCCTGGTGACGGGCCACCCCCACCAGGTCCGTCTCGGCCTTGATCAGGATGGCGCCGAGCGCGGCCAGGGTGCCGAGGAAGGCCCACAACCAGTCGATGCGTCCCGTCCCCCACAGGTCCGCGGCGCGCAGGCCGAAGCCCACCAGCACCGCGGCGTCGGTGAGGTAGGCCCCGACCCGGTCCAGGTAGACCCCGCTGAGCGAGAACTGCTGCCGCCACCGGGCGATCTCGCCGTCCACGCAATCCAGCAGCAGGTACAGCTGGACCATCACCACGCCGAGCACGGCGCCCGGGACCCCCGGCACCAGCAGGGCCGGGGCCGCGAGCAGGCCGCAGACGGTCATCAGGTACGTGAGCTGGTTGGGGGTGACCCGGGTGTCGACCAGGTACCGGTCCACCCGGAGCGAGACCTCCCGCATGTACAGGCGTCCCGCCCAGTGCTCACCGCTGCGCCGGTCCTTGACCCCCGCGGGGTGCACGACCGGGCGGAGTTCAGCTACCGATGGCCTTGGCATAGTCGGCGTATGCGTCCTTGATCTGGTCGGTGTTGAGGTCGAGGTGTTCGAGGATGGTGTAGCGGCCGGGCCGGGTCTGCGGGGCGAACTCCACGGCCCGCACGAACTCCTCCGTGCTGAAGCCGATCTCCTGCGGCAGCACGGGCAGCCCGTGCCGGCGCAGCACCTCGGCCATCCGCCGGGACTCCTCGTGCGCCCCGCGCAGGTGCATGGCGAACGCGGCGCCCAGGCCGACCTGCTCGCCGTGGCTGGCGGCCCGCTTGGGGTAGAGCAGGTCGAAGGCGTGGTTGATCTCGTGGCACGCGCCGGAGGCGGGACGGGAGTCGCCCGCGACCGACATGGAGATGCCGGTGAGGACCAGCCCTTCGGCCAGCACCTGGAGGAAGCCGTCGTCGCCGACCCCGCCGGGGTGGCGCAGCACCGCCTCGCCGGCCTGCCGGGCGATCGCCGCGGCCAGTCCGTCGATGGACTCGCCGGTCTCGCGGTGGGCGAGCTCCCAGTCGGCGACGCAGGAGATGTTGGAGACGGCGTCGCCGATGCCGGAGCGGACGAACCGCACGGGCGCCTCGCGGACCACGTCGAGGTCGATGACGACCGCGATCGGGTTCGGGACGCCGTACGAGCCGCGGCCCGCGTCGTTGTCGAGGGTCGCGACCGGCGAACACAGGCCGTCGTGGGCCAGGTTGGTCGCGACCGCCACCAGGGGCAGGCCGACGCGGGCAGCGGCGAACTTGGCGCAGTCGATGATCTTGCCGCCGCCCAGGCCCACCACGGCGTCGTAGCGGCCCTTCTTCATCGCGTCGGCGAGCCTGACCGCGTCGTCCAGCGTGCCGCCGCCGACCGGGAACCACTCGGCCCCGGGGAGCGCGGGCTCCAGCCGCTCCCGCAGCCGGGCGCCGCTGCCGCCGCTGATGGCGACGGCGAGCTTGCCCGACGTGGAGATGCGCTGGTCCGCGAGGACCCCCACCAGGTCGTCGAGGGCACCCGCACGGATGTCGACGACCAGGGGCGAGGGGATCAGACGGGTCAGTACTGGCACGCGATCTCACGCCCCTTGGCGAGGTCGTCGTGGTTGTCGATCTCGACCCACGTGACGTCGCCGATGGGGGCCACGTCGACCTTGAAGCCGCGGTTCACCAGCTCCTGGTAGCCGTCCTCGTAGTAGAGGTCGGGGTCGCGCTCGAAGGTGGTCTTCAGGGCGTCGGCCAACTCGGCGGCGGCCTCGCCCTCGATGAGGGTGACGCCGATGTACTCGCCGGTCGCCTCGGCCGGGTCCATCAGCTTGGTGATCTTCTGGACGCCCTTGGCGGGGTCCACGACGACCTTCATCTCCTCGTCCGCGAGCTGCTTCACGGTGTCCAGGGCGAGGATGATCTTCTTGCCGTCGCCGCGGGCCGCCAACAGGGTCTTCTCGACGGAGACCGGGTGGACGGTGTCGCCGTTGGCGAGGATCACCGAGTGCTGGAGGGCGTCACGACCGCACCACAGGGAGTAGGCGTTGTTCCACTCCTCGGCCTTGTCGTTGTCGATGAGGGTCAGCGTGAGGCCGTACTTGGCCTCCAGGGCCGCCTTGCGCTCGTACACGGCCTCCTTGCGGTACCCGACGATGATCGCGACCTCGGTGAGCCCGATCTCGGCGAAGTTGCCGAGGGTCAGGTCGAGGACCGTGAGGCTGTCCTCCGCGCCCTCGGGACCCACCGGCACCAGCGCCTTGGGGAGCGTGTCGGTGTAGGGACGCAGACGCCGTCCGGCGCCGGCCGCCAGCACGAGGCCGATCATGCGGGTTCTCCTTCATCGTGTACGGCGGGTGCTCCGGAGGAGACCCAGAAGCGGATGCTCTCGGCGAGCACCACGAGTGCCACGGCCACGGCGAGGACCGTGAGCAGGGCGGTGAAACCTGTGTTGCCGAGCAGGGCCGCGGCGAAGGTCACCAGGAGGACCCGGCCCTCCTGCCCCCCGACCGCGCGCACCAGCCAGGTCGGTGGCGCGCCGGTGCCACCGCGGATGCGGTAGACCGTGTCGTAGTGATGGTAGGCGACGGCCGCCACCAGCCCGAATGCGGCGGCCAGGGCTCCGCTCGACCCCGACTGGGCGGCCAGTGCCAGCACGGTGCCGTACTCGGCGGCCCGGAAGAGCGGGGGCACCAGCCAGTCCAGCGCTCCGGTGAGCGGGCGGGCCACGGCGAGGCCCGAGGTGGCCACGTACAGGCAGGCGACGGTGACCGGCGCCCAGCCGCCGAAGTCGGTGAGGAGGGCCGCGGCCACCACGGCGGCGCCGCCGAGCAGGGCGACCGCGGGCGGAGCGAGGGCCGGCAGTCGGCGGGCGACGCCGCCGAGGACGGCGGCGAACGCCTCGCCGAGAGGGCCGGTGTCGGTGAGGTCGTGCAGGGCACGGGCGGCCCGCTCGGTGCGGGCGGCCCTGCGGGTGAGCGAGCGCAGCACCCGGCCGGCGGTGGTGTAGCAGGCCGCGAACGCACAGCCGACGAGCAGGACGACCAGGGTGATCCGGGGGGTGGTGACCGCGGTGAGGACGGCGATCAGCGCCCAGCGCTCCCCGATCGGCAGCACGATCATGCGGCGCACCCAGACCGTCCAGCCGACGCTGTCGAGCCGGTCGGAGAGGGCGGCGGTGGGGCTGGTGTTGGCGGTGGCGTCGTGGTTGGCCTCGGTGAAGGAGAAGTCCACCACGTGCCGGCAGGTCTGGAGGACCATCGCGCCGAGCGCGAGCGCCCACACGTCGTCCCCGCCGCGGGCCGCGCCCAGCGCCAGGCCCGCGTAGTAGGCGTACTCCTTGGCCCGGTCGAAGGTGGCGTCGAGCCAGGCCCCGAGCGTGGAGTACTGGAGGGAGTAGCGGGCGAGCTGGCCGTCGGCGCAGTCGAGGACGAACGAGAACAGCAGCAGGGCTCCGGCGGCGACGAAGCCGGCCCGGGTGCCGGTGGCCGCGCAGCCCGCGGCGATCAGCGCGGTGATCAGGGACGCGGTGGTGACCTGGTTGGGGGTCAGTCCGCGACGGGCGGCCCAGCGGGCGACGTGGCGGGAGTAGGGGCTGACCGCGAAGGTGGTGAAGAAGCCGTCCCGGGACTTGACCGCGGTGCGCAGCCGGACGTCCTCGTCGTCGACGGCGGCGACCGCCCGGCGGGCCTCGTCGCGGGCCTGCGGGTCGGCGGGCACGACGGCGACGAGGGGGCCGAGCTCGGGGCGGTGGACGGGGGTGCCGCCGGTCTCGACGAGTGCGGCGGCCCGGTCGGGGGCGGAGGTCTCGGGGTCGGGGGCGGTCACCGTGCCGTCCGACGGGGCGTCGGAGGCCGTGGCCGCTCCGCCGTCGGCGGACCCGGGGCGTCCGGTTTCCTCGGCGCCGTCCTGCCCGGTCCCCGGCCCGCCGGCGCGCACCGCGCGCTCCAGGGCCGACCGGGCGGCCCGCTGCGCGGTGACGGCGCCGGGGACGGCGGCGGCGTCGAAGCGCGGGTCGGTGAGGGCCAGCCGCAGTGCGTGGACGTGGCCCACGAAGCGGCTGTCCACGAGGGCCACGCGCCGTCCTGCGGGTACGGCGTCGAGCAGGGCGGGGACGTCGGAGGCGTCCTCGGCGACCCGCACGTCGAAGCCGAGGCCCCGCAGATCGTCTTCGAGCGACGATCCCGGGACCGGCCGGCCGGTGAGGATGGCGGTCGACAGCGGACTCACTCCCTGGGTTCCGACACGCGCTGACGCCGGGCGTGTGCATGGGTGGGGGCGCGCCCCGGGACCGGGGTCGGCCGGGCGGCACGTCGGCTGAGGCTATCGGATGCGTACCCATGGGCGTTCACCACCCGTTCGGGGGCCGATCGGCGGGCTCCGCCGTCCCCTCGCCACCGCGATCATCATTGTTGATCAGGGGCCCTTAGCACAAACGGCCGAGGGCGAGGGGTGCACCGGCGCACCGGCGACCGGAGGGGCGTACCGACGCCGCGGTCGCTTCCACGGAGCGCGGACGGCCGCCTCCTCGAAGCTCCGCGCGGAGCGCACGGGTCGCATGCGCCGGAGCACGGTCGGACCGGCTCAGCCCCGGCGCACGGGGGCACTCGCCGCAGCTTCCACCCCTCTGACCAGGCTCTCGTTTCCGCAGGTCAGAGCACATGACAACGGTGTTCAGTGCCGTGTTGCCGGATACCCCCCACCCGTAGTTGACTGGCAGTGCCAGGAGCACCGCCGGAGCACCGACCACTGCTGCGAGAGGATGGGTTTTCATGGGGGCAGGGCACGATCACGGGCATGCGCACGGCGCACCCCTCACGGGCACCGCGGCCGCCGCGTACAAGGGACGACTACGGATCGCACTGTCCATCACCCTGACGGTGTTGGTGATGGAGGTCATCGGCGGCGTCGTCACCGGCTCGCTCGCGCTCGTCGCCGACGCCGCCCACATGGCGACCGACGCCGTGGGGCTCGGGATGGCCCTGCTCGCGATCCACTTCGCGAACCGCCCGCCCAGCACCAACCGCACTTTCGGCCTGGCCCGCGCCGAGATCCTCGCGGCGCTCGCCAACTGTCTGCTCCTGCTCGGCGTCGGCGGCTACGTGCTCTACGAGGCGATCCAGCGGTTCATCACCCCGACCGAGACCCAGGGCGGACTGACCGTGGTCTTCGGTCTGGTCGGCCTGGTCGCCAACCTCGTGTCGCTGTCCCTGTTGATGCGCGGACAGAAGGAGAGCCTCAATGTGCGGGGCGCCTTCCTGGAGGTGCTCTCGGACGCCCTCGGCTCGCTCGCGGTGGTCGTTTCCGCCCTGGTCATCATGGGCACCGGCTGGCAGGCCGCCGACCCGATCGCCTCGCTGCTCATCGGCCTCATGATCATTCCGCGCACCGTGAAGCTGTTGCGCGAGACCCTGAACGTGCTGCTGGAGTCGGCACCCAAGGGCGTCGACATGAACGAGGTGCGGTCCCACATGCTCGCGCTGAAGGGCGTCGAGGAGGTGCACGACCTGCACGCCTGGACGATCACCTCGGGGATGCCCGTGCTGTCCGCGCACGTGGTGGTCGACGAGGAGTGCCTGGAGCGGGCGGGGCACGAACGGGTGCTGCACGCCTTGCAGGAGTGCCTCGGCGACCACTTCGACGTGGCGCACTGCACCTTCCAGCTGGAGCCGAGCGGCCACGCCGCGCACGAGCGGGTCTGCCACTGAAGCCCACCGCACGGGCGGGGCCGCCCGCCCGTGCGGTGGCCTCCGCGCAGGTCATCGCACTATCGTTCCTCGAACAGGTGCGCAAGGCGGGGTCGGGGTGTTTTCCGATCAGAGGGGGGAAGCGAGTCGGGTAGCCGATCGCCCCGGGCGTCCAGAGCAGTGGCACGACGCGAGCGGGCGGCCGCTCCGCGGCGCGCGGCGGACACCGCCGATGCCGGAAGTGTCGGTGTTGTGCGGCAGACTTGACGTGCGAGGACCGAAGCGAAGGATGGGTATGTCGATCACACCTGCGACCGCGGAGCACACCGTGCCGGGCGCCACAGCCGAAGCGATCATGCTGGAACTGGTCGACGAGGACGGCGTCACCATCGGCACCGCCGAGAAGCTCTCCGCCCACCGGGCTCCGGGACGGCTGCACCGCGCGTTCTCCGTGTTCCTCTTCGACGAGCAGGGGCGGCTGCTGCTCCAGCAGCGCGCACTGGGCAAGTACCACTCCCCCGGCGTCTGGTCGAACACCTGCTGCGGCCACCCCTACCCGGGCGAGGCCCCCTTCGCGGCAGCGGCCCGTCGCACCTTCGAGGAGCTCGGCGTCTCCCCGTCCCTGCTCGCCGAGGCGGGCACGGTCCGGTACAACCACCCGGACCCCGCCTCCGGGCTGGTGGAACAGGAGTTCAACCACCTTTTCGTGGGCATGGTGCAGGCGACGCCGCGGCCGGACGGGACCGAGGTCGGGGACACCGCCTTCGTCACCGCGGAGGAACTGCTGGCGCGCCACGGGAAGGACCCCTTCTCGGCGTGGTTCATGACCGTGCTGGACGCCGCACGGCCCGCCATCAGGGAGCTGACGGGCCCCGCCGTGGCGTCCGGTGCGGCAGGATCCTGGGATGGAGCACGTTCGAGACCTCGGCACCCTGCCGAAGGCGCATCTGCATCTGCACTTCACGGGC